>JADGQU010000181.1 GCA_017881545.1 Gemmatimonadaceae bacterium | reverse complement strand
ACGGCAGAACGCATCGATTCAAGGGACTGCTGTGGGGACGGCTCGATGGTCTTCAGGAACAGGGAATCTCGAACGGACTCGGCAGCTTCGCCTTCAACTCCATCGATGATTTCACGGCGGGGCGCGCGAGCAGCTTCTCACGCACGCTGTCCCAACCATCGCGAGAAGGTAAGGTTTGGAATGCAGCGACTGCTCTCGCGCACAACTTTGCGCCGTCGCGGTATTTCAGCCTGCTGTACGGCGCACGACTGGAGGCGGACGGATTCGGCGATAAGCCGCCCAGAAACACCGCGCTCGAGCAGGCGCTCGGAATCCGCACGGGGGTTGCTCCCTCGCGCGTTCACCTGAGTCCGCGCGTCGGGTTCACGTTCACCTACAATCACGACAAGGAAAACGGCTCCGGCACTATGCAGAACGAGACGGGGCGCTTCTACCGCACCATGTCGGGCACGCTGCGCGGAGGGGTGGGAGAATTTCGTGATTTGTTGCATCCGGGAGTTCTCGCCGATGCGTCGTCATCGACCGGTCTGCCGGGCGGTACTTCGTTTCTCAATTGCATTGGCGCGGCGGTGCCGACTCCCGATTGGTCGCTCTTCGCCAGCAATCCGGGCGCGATACCGACGCAGTGCGTCGACGGAAGCGGGGTGCTGGCCGACCGCGCGCCGGCAGTGACGCTGATAGATCCATCGTACGATGTGCCGAGGAGCTGGCGCGCGTCGCTCGACTGGAACACGAGCATGAGCGGTTGGCTCCTCACCGTTGGCACACTCGGCTCGTACGACCTTTCCCAGCCAGGCGTGGTGGACGCGAATTTCAGCGGCGTGAGGAAGCTGACGCTCGCCAGTGAAGCGAATCGTCCGGTCTTCGTATCCGAGGCATCCATCGATCCCGCGAGCGGAGCGGTCTCGGCGGTGGAGTCGAGAAGGTCGGATCAATACGGCCGAGTAGGCAGTCGGGTGAGCGATCTGCGCGGATACGGCGGACAGCTCAACGTCGCGCTATCGCCGGACGTGTTCAAGTTCAGGGGCGGCGCGTCGTTTTACGGATCGATCTCCTACACGCTCCAGGCGACGAAGCGGCAGTACCGCGGGTTTGATGGCGCGGCGTTCGGGGATCCGCGGCTGCTCGAATGGGCGGCGGGTCCGAACGATGCGCATCACATCTTCGTGCTGTCGGGCGCGTTCTCGACGGGGAAGACGGGGACGGTGACCCTGTTCGCGCGGGCGCAATCCGGATTGCCGTTCACGCCGCTTGTTCGGGGCGATGTGAATGGTGACGGCCTGGGCGGCGATCGTGCCTTCATCCCGAACCCCGCGACGGAGACGGACGCGACTCTGGCGGGAGAGCTTCGGACTCTGCTTGCGAGCGGCTCACCAACGGCGCGGGGATGTCTCGTCGCCAATCTGGGCCGAATGGCGCCGAGGAATGGGTGCAGGGGGCCTTGGACGGAATCGTTCAATATCCAGTGGAGTCCGCCGACCCCAAGGCGCTGGGGCTACCGTGTTACGCCGAGCGTGTATCTCCAGAACGTGCTGGCTGGATTGGACCAGGCGTTCCACGGGAATTCGCTGCGCGGCTGGGGATCGCCTGCCGCCGCGGATCCGGTGTTGCTGATACCGCGCGGGTTCGATGCGACGAACAAGAGATTCAACTACGACGTGAATTCGCGCTTTGCGGACACGCGGCCGGCCCGGACGCTGTTCCGGAATCCATTTCGGATCGTGATCGATTTCTCGTTCGAGCTCTCGACTGATTTCGAGCTACAGCGGCTCCGCCGCGCGGTGGAACCGGTGAGGGGAACTACAGGGTGGCAGCGGCGCTCGGCCGATTCGCTCGCCGCGTTCTACCTCTCCAGAACGTCCAGCATCCACAAGATGCTGATCGAGCAGAGCGATTCGCTTTTTCTGAGCAAGGCGCAGGTCGCGGCGCTCGAGAGTGCCGATTCGGTATTCTCGGCCCGAGTGAGTGAGCTTTACGTGCCGCTGGGGCAGTTCCTCGCGGCCGGGCAGGGCGGGGCGGGGAAGGCGGAGCTCGATAGCGCCAATGCGACGCAAAAGAAGTACTGGAAGGTCTTCTGGGAGCAGCCGGAGATCGCGGGCGTGATCGTGACGCCGTCGCAGCGGGAGCTGATGCCGATGTTCAAGACAATGCTGGGCATTCCGATGAAGGATCGCGAGCACAGCCGATGGTCGTTCGGGCATCCCGTGAAGTTCGCTCGGAAGCTCCCGCAGGATTCTTCGGCGCGTACCCCAGGAGCGGCCGCGGAGTCATGGGACAGCGCGCCGGCAATGCTGCATGCCCGCTCCGCGCACGCGATCGTCAGCACGGGGGATGCGATTTACGCGATTGGCGGAACTGGTGCAGGTGGCGCGCCCGTGCTGGAGGTGGAGCGCTTCGATGGCAATCACTGGCGCGAAGAGACGACTTTACCTGGTGAGGGACTGAACGCGCCCGCCGCTGTCGCCATCGGCCAGCGCATTTACGTCATCGGCGGATTCAAGACGGTCACCAACGTTCCTACTTCCGACGTGTTGATCTACGACATCGGCACTCGCACGTGGAGCATCGCGGCGCCGCTGCCGGCGCCGAGGGGCGGCCACGCGGCGGCGGTGCTCGGCGGAAAGATTCACGTGATCGGCGGCGGAAACTCTCAGTCGACGCTCGCGGATCATTCCGAGTACGATCCTGCGGCCAACACCTGGGTCGAGCGCGCTCCGCTGCCACGCTCCGAAGGAAGTCCCGCGGCCGTCGCGTTCAAGGAAAAACTGTACGCGATCGGCGGCCGCAGCGGCGGATCTGATTTCGGAAACGTCTACATCTATGATCCCGCGACCGACCGTTGGGGAGAAGGTCCGGCCCTGGAGCCACGCGGTACCGCGGGCGCCGCGCTGTATTGCGGAACGATCTACGTTTTCGGAGGGGAGTCGCAGGCGAAGAACACCGTACTCAGCGACGTCCTGAGACTGGATTTGACGGGGACCGCGTGGCGCAGCGCGCAACCGATGCCGAGCGCGCGGAACTACGCGCGAGCCGCCGCGCTAGGCAACAGCGTCTATCTGATTGGTGGGAATCCCGTCGTGGCCGCGAGCCACTCCGCGGCGGGGAGCCCGCTGGTCGAGCGCTTCGACGCGGACTGTCGCAGGCCGTGACGGTCAGCTCGCTCAAGGCTTAGTAGCCTTACCGCCTCGCTGTCGACCGCCGTCGGCGTCGCTCTGTTTCGATTCTACGGCGTCCACTGCCAGCCGGTCTTCCCGAATCTCCAGGCGCATCCTGCCGAAGAAGCTCATGTAGATGTTGGCCAGCCATACCAGCGAGAAGCCTGCGATCAGATACCCTCGCCAGTCATCGAACACCAGCGTGTAACGGGTGATGAAGAGGAAGAAGGCGGTCACGTAGTGACTGAAGCAATACTCGCACGTGAACACGTAGAAGAATTTCCGCGAGTATAGGCGCCGTGACGACTTGCATTTCGCGGAGCACCAGTCGCGTGGCTCGCGAAAGAATTCCTCGTGCGTCACCGTCCACGTGATGCACGCAATAGGAATCGGAAGAACAAACAGCAGGACGAGCTGACGATCCAACATCATACATTCACCGGGACTTTCCACCTCGACTGCGCGCGCGTCAAGGGTGTGGGTTCTGTGCCGCGAGACTGCCAGAACCATGTACCGACCCAGGCAGGATTGCAACATGCGTCACCATTGGGCGCCGAGGTATAGAGCGGGGATTGATCCAGCGGTGACAAGACCCGCGCGAGGCGTTGCAACGTTTGTCAGCTGATTCCGGGCAAAAAAAAAGCGCTCTCTCGAGCGCAATTCTCTTTCCTGGCCGACAGCTGAAACTACGGCAGTACGAACTGGACGCTGGTCTCGATCGGGAAGTTGTTGCTTCTCAGAACCGCGACGGCAGTGAAGGATCCGTGCTGTCCCTTCGAGTCCCAGCTCTCCTCGAACGCTGTCTCGCCCTTGCCCTTCAGGGTCTCGCTGCGCATCGCGGAAGTGAACATCCGGCCCTGGCTCCAGCGCCAGACTTCCTTGCCGGCGAAATCCTTCACCACGAAGTCGTGGGTCTGGCCGTCGGGGAAGCGGAGTTCCACCATCTTCGACGTGTTGTTGCGGACGTTGAGGGTGAAGCGGAGCTTGTCCGCGTCGTCCTTGGGTCGCGTGATGTCGAACGTGGTGACGATAGGCGCGGCCATCTCAGCGGAATGTCTCGCTGTGGCGATCGGTCTATCGTTGTGGGAGAAAGGGGCCGCGACGAACGCGACTGAGGCTGCACAAAGCAGCGGAAGAATAAGGCGGTTATCCATTACGTCAGTCGGGCGTCGATTTCTTGGTGGGCGGGGCGAGCGATTTTCACTTTGCTCTAGACTCGCAACATATCGTTCTAATGACGAACGGTCAACACCGACGCAACATACTAACTCCGCTTGAGTCTTGGACTTGCGACCCGCCCAAAATCTTCGGGCTCTGTTCGGAAGGTCTGGGGCGTTCGCTTGTGAAAATCTTCACAAGCGGTTACTTTCTACCCAGAATGGCAGACGAAAAGCGGACGCAACAGAGCTCCAAAAAAGGTCTGCCCGTCGCCGATTTCGCGGGCCTGGGAATCCAGTTCGCGTTCGCAATCATCGTCTTCCTCTTCGCCGGACAGTGGCTCGACAACCGCCTTGGCACCAACGGGTTGTTCACCATCGCCGGTGTTTTCGTCGGGGCTGGTGCGGCGTTCTACAACATGTATCGCAAGATCTCAGCGGCGCAAAAGCAGGACGATGACGAACGGCGCGAGCGAGGCCGGCAAGGGTGAAGGCAACGAGAGCCCTGGGATTCTTCGCGGGAGTCTCGGCCGCCCTCATTGTCACCGCCACCATCATACTGAGGACCTACTTCAGGACGGTGGAGCAGCACAACGCGATGCTCGTTTCTGCTGGACTGGCTTTCGCAGTACAACTCGGTTCCTATGCGTTGCTGCGACCGGCCCGGCCCGGTCACGGAGCGCCCGGCGAGCTGTTGCTCCGCTGGGGAGTCGGCGCGGTGTTGAGATTTTTCGTGCTGGTGCTGTACGCTCCGCTGGCGAGGATCTTCAATCTCTCGCTCGACGCGGCGCTCGTGAGTCTGGTGACGTTCTTCTTCATGACGATGATGGCCGAACCACTGCTGCTCGAATATGATCGCTGACCAAAAAGACTTCATCACGCCGCACATCACCGATTCGCACACGCTCGATTACCCATGCTTCCATTCGGGCTTCGTGTGCGAGTATGAGCTGCCGCGCTGGAATCCGATTCACATCGGGCGGTTCGCGCTGGACATCTCGCCGACCAGGCACGTCGTCATGCTCTGGATCGCGGCGCTCCTCTGCATCGCCACGACGCTGCTGGCCCTCCGGGCGCACAATCGCAGGACGCGCGACGGGAGGGCGCCGAGCGGGCTCGCAAATGGGCTCGAAGCGCTGGTGCTCTACCTGCGCAACGAAATACTGCTTCCCAACGTCGGCCCTCACGGGAACGGTTACGTGCCGTTCCTGTTGACACTTTTCTTCTTCATCCTGTTCGCCAACCTGCTCGGACTGATTCCCTATGGGTCAACGGCGACGGGCAATATCTCGGTCACGGCTACACTCGCGATCATAACCTTTATCGTTATCGAGATTGCGGGGATGAAGGCACAGGGCAAGGCCTACATCAATACCATAATCTTCTGGCCGCACGACATGTCGTT
>JADGQU010000180.1 GCA_017881545.1 Gemmatimonadaceae bacterium | reverse complement strand
CTTCACCGCGCGGGTTGAGTCCCTGCCTGCTCAGTCCTATGCTGCTCTCGCGCGCCACCTGCTTGCGCTGCGGTTTGACCTCGGTTGCCATTACGTGTCCTTCCCCTCGTTGATCCGCTGCTGCGCATCGATAACCGCGACAGCAGCCATGTTCACGATATCCTGTACGTCAGCGCCCTGCTCCAGTACGTGCACGGGAAGATTCATACCCAGCAGGATCGGTCCGATCTTGGTGGCGCCACCGAGATGGTGCAGGAGCTTGTAAGCGATGTTTCCCGCGCTCAGGTTGGGGAAGATCAGTACGTTTGCCCGCTCCTTGAGCATGCTGAACGGGTAGGCCGAGCGGAGGATGTTCTCGTCCATCGCGGTGTCCGCCTGCATCTCGCCATCGACGACGAGCGCGGGGTCGCGCTTCCTCAAAATTGCGACCGCTCGTGCGACTTTCTCCGCCTCCGGATGACGAACGGACCCGAAGTTGGAGAACGACAGCATCGCGATCTTGGGCGTGATGCCGAAAGTCTGAACGATCTGGCCGGCGGAGTAGGCTATCTGCGCCAATTGCTCCGCGGTCGGATCGATGTTGACGGTCGTGTCTCCGCAGAAGATGACGTGCTTCTCGAAGACGAGCATGTAGAGGCCGCTCACGATCTCGGCTTTGGGATGCGGGCCGATGACCTGGAGCGCGGGACGAATGGTCTCGGGGTAGTGCATGCCAACTCCGGAGAGGAGCGCGTCCGCATCGCCGCATGCAACCATTACGGATCCGAAGTAGTTCCCGTTGAATAGGAGCTGATGCGCTTCGCCATGGCTGAGCCCTTTGCGCTGGCGGCGCTTCCACAGAAAATCCGCGTACTTATCGCGCCTCTCCGATTTCCCGGGGTCCTCGATAAGGATGTCGCGCAGCGAGACGTGCCCTTCGGCGGCGACACGCTCGATGTTGACGCGCTGGCCGAGAAGAATGGGAGAGCCGATGCCCTCATCGACGATCATCCGCGCGGCGCGGATGATGTTCGGTTCCTCGCCCTCGGGAAATACGATGCGCTTCGGGTCGCGCACCGCGCGGTTGATGATCCCGCGCATGATCCCACGGGCCCGGCCCAGCCGCGCCTCCAGCTGCTCGCGGTAGTGCTCGAGGTCGATCATCTCTTTCGCGACGCCGCTTGCGACGGCTGCCCAGGCGACCGCGGGCGCCACCCAGAGCAAAACGCGCGGATCGAAGGCGAAGGGGATCAGGTATTCAGGACCGAATTTTACGGAACGCAATCCGTACAGCCGCGACACGCTATCGGGAACGTCTTCCTTCGCCAGCGCGGCGAGCGCGCGCGTCGCCGCCATCTTCATCTCCTCGTTCACCTGCGTCGCGCGCACATCGAGCGCTCCGCGGAAGATGAACGGAAAGCCGAGCACGTTGTTGACCTGATTGGGGAAGTCGCTGCGGCCGGTGGCGATGATCGCGTCGGAGCGTACCGCGCGCACCTGCTCCGGCAGAATCTCCGGCTCGGGATTGGCGAGAGCGAAGACGATGGGTCTCTTCGCCATCTTCGCGACCATCTCGCCCGTGATCGCACCCGCCGCGGAGAGTCCGACAAAGACATCCGCGCCGACGAGGGCGTCGGCAATTGTTCGCGCTTTTGTCTTGTTCGCAAATTTAGCCTTGTACGGATCCATCTCGCCGGGCCGGCCCTCGTAGATCACGCCCCGCCGGTCGGCCATGAGTATGTTCTCGCGAAGCACTCCGAGCCGGACATAGTGCTCGGCGGTGGATATCGCGGCTGCGCCCGCTCCGGAGAAGACGACGCGGACCTTTTCGATTTTCTTCCCCACACATTCGAGCCCGTTCAGCAGCGCCGCGCCGGAGATGATGGCCGTGCCGTGCTGGTCGTCGTGGAAGACGGGAATCTTCATCGTCTTCCGGAGCGTCTCCTCGATGTAGAAGCAATCGGGTGCTTTAATGTCCTCGAGATTGATTCCGCCGACGGTTGGCTCGAGCAGCTGGCAGAACCTGATTACATCTTCGGGATTCTCGGAGCCGACCTCGAGGTCGAACACATCGAGATCGGCGAACTGCTTGAAGAGATTTGCCTTGCCTTCCATCACCGGCTTGGCCGCCAGCGCCCCAATGTTGCCGAGTCCGAGCACCGCGGTGCCGTTGGTGACGACCCCGACGAGATTGCCTTTGGCGGTGTACTTGTAGACGTCGTCCGGAGTCGCCTTGATCTCGAGGCAGGGCACCGCCACTCCGGGGGAGTAGGCGAGTGCGAGATCGCGCTGGTTGTTGAGGGGCTTGGTCGGAACTACCGCGATCTTTCCGGGGCGGCCGGACGAGTGGTAGTCGAGAGCATCTTCACGCTTCATGGAACATGGAAAAATGCCATGTGCGCGACCCAAGTGCTACCTACCGTGCTACCTTTTTGGTCCTGACAGGGTACCTTAAGCCACAGATGAACCTTGTTCGCTCGATATGTCGCGGCCCGGTGTGGCGCCTGCGCTTGCTCGCCACGGTGCTTGCCGTGGCAGGGCAGCTCGGATTATCGGGCGCGTCGCTCACGCTGGCACGCGACGAATCCAGTGCCGTCTCGCACACCGAGCGGAGCGGCATCGACTTGCATCGCGGGCACAACGAAGCGACATGCGCGACGTGTGCCGCCCTCTCGTTCCATGCCAATGTAAGTCTCGCTGCGCCGCCGCTCCCGAGCGCGTCCAGCTCGCACCTGGTCATCTCGTGGAGTTCCCTCGATCGCGCCGCCGGCGCACAAAACTCTCCCAACTCCTGCCGAGCACCGCCCAGAGAATCCTGAACACGTCGTTCAGTGGTTAGTCAAAATTCTCTGGGGAGCTCATGCATTTCACACGGTCAACGATCGCGCTGGCGTTCTTCGCCGGTGCGCTCCAAGCCCAACAACCTGCACAAACGGCCCGATCCGATTCCATATCGAGGCTGGTAGCGTCGCAGCCGCCTGATTCGGCGAGACTGTCACGTCGCGAGGCGATCGCGCTGGCGCTCGCGCACAATCCACAGCTCGAGATCGCCCGCGCCCAAATCGGGGAAGCCAAAGGCAGAAAGGTAGAAGCCGTTTCACTTCCGGATCCAGCCGTGATCGCGTCTCTCGATCAGCAGCGAGGGGTTTTCCGGTCGGGCACCAACGGTCAGAAGAATCTCGGTGTGGGTCTCGTCGTTCCGTTTCCCAACAAGCTCCGGCTTCAGGGAAAAATCGCGCAGTCGGATGTCCAGTCCGCGGAGCTTTCCTACCAGCTGCAGCGCCAGCTTGTCGCTGCGCAGACTGCGGAGGCATATGACTCGCTCCTCGTCGCGCTGAAGCATCGCGCGGACCTGACTGACGCCGAGACTCTGGCGCGTGATTTCCTGAAGAGGACCGAGGCGCGCTTCAACGCCGGAACAGCGGCAAAGCTCGATGTAATCAAAGCCACAGTCGAAGTCGCGCAGGCGTCAAATCAGCTGCTGACCAACGCACTCGATGTGCAGAACGCGGGCTCTGCTCTCGATCGCTTGCTGGGAGGGCCGATGGGCGTTGCAGTCCTGCCAACGGATTCGCTCGTTGTACCCGACAGCCTGCCATCGCTCGACCGCCTCGTCGCAGTCGGTCTCGAGGCGCGCCCCGAGCTGGCGTCGATAGCGGCGCAGAGACAGGGGGCCCGGGCTGCCACGTCGCTCGCAAAGCAGTTCTGGCTGCCCGATCTCACGCTCAGCGTCAACCGTGACTACAACCTGCCGGATCCCGCGCTCTTTTCGACCGGGCTGGCGTTCCCGCTCCCAATTTTCTTCTGGCAGCATACACGCGGCCAGATCGCGGAATCGAGCTTTCGGGAGAGGGAGCTTGCGGCCTCGGAGCGCGACCTGCGCGCGGCGGTGACGCAGGACCTTCGCGACTCCTACGCGACCGCGCGTATCGCGCTCCAGCAGGCGGTTTTCATCCGCGACCAGCTCCTTCCTTCCGCGCGCGCGGCTTATCGCGCCGCCTCCGCGAGCTATACCCTTGGCGGCTCGTCGGCGTTGGAGGTGCTCGACGCGCGGCGGACGCTGCTCGACGCCGAGAGTCAATACGCCGACGCTCTCGCCGCAGCGAACATCTCGCGCTACGAGCTCGAACGCGCGGTGAGTGTTCCTCTCGACACCATCCATTAAAGGCCTCCCAATGCGAAACGATGTTCTGATCAAATGCGGAGGTTACGCGCGGCGGAGTCTCATTGTCGGCGCGACGGTAATCACCGCCTGCGCGCGGACCGACGCCAAGCCTCCGGATGCCGACAGCGCCGCAGGGCCCGAAGCGGGCTTCACGATTCCGGCGGCGCAACGCGCTCGACTCCATGTCATACCGGTAGTGCTGTCCGTTTTCAGGCCGGTGGTATCGACGACTGGCACTGTTGCGTTCAACGGTGATCACTCGACGCAGGTGCTGGCTCCCGTCTCCGGCCCGGTGTCGCGGATTCTGGTTCCCCTCGGCGCTCAGGTTGCTCGAGGTTCTGCGCTCGCCACAGTCTCGTCCCCGGATTTCGCCGCGGCTGTGGCCGCGTTTCGCAAAGCGGAATCGTCGTACCGACAGCTTTCCCGCGTCGCCGCGCTCGACGAGGAGTTATTCAAGACGGATGCAATCGCGCACCGTGATGTCGAACAGGCGCAGACGGATGCCGCCGCCGCCGCCGCCGACCGTGATGCTTCGCTCCAGCAGCTGCATGCGCTCGGCGTCGATGCCGCGACCATCGCGGCAATTCAGGCCGGGAAATCCGTGGGGCCGGTCGAAGCAGTCATTCGTGCGCCGATAAGCGGCACAGTCGTCGAAAAACTGATCAATCCCGGACAACTTTTGCAGGCGGGCACGACTCCGACCTTCACGGTTGCAGACGTGTCGTCGATGTGGGTGACGGCAAACGTGTTCGAGCAGGATCTGGCGGCGGTCCGCAAAGGCGCGGCCGCCACGATAACCACGGATGCGGGCAAATACCCCGTTCCCGGAATAGTCGACAATGTCGCGGATCTCGTCGATCCGAATACCAAGGCGACGGCGGTGCGGATCGTGGCGCCGAATCCGAGCGGCGTTCTCAAGCGCGACATGTTCGTGCGAGTGGCGATCCAGGCGGATGCGCAACAATCGGGATTCCTCGTGCCGACATCCGCCGTGCTCAGGAACGAGGAGAATCTTCCATTCGTGTTCGTGGCACTTCCGACGGGAGGATTCAACCGGCGGCAGATTACGCTCGGCCCACGCGTCGGAGACGGCTACCAGGTCCTGACCGGCCTCACGGCTGGTGACAAAGTTGTGACTGAGGGCGCGCTGTTCCTGCAGTTCGCGGAGAGTCAGTGAGTGCGCCGATAGATCAGCACGAGCCGCAGCCGTTCGCGGTGAAATCGAATAGCGTTCACAGAATCGTCACAGCGGCGCTGGCGCAACCGATCCTCGTCACCGTTCTCACGATTGCTCTCGTCGTTGTCGGCGTGTGGTCACTCTTCAGACTGCCGGTCGACGCGTATCCCGACATCTCGCCGCCTCGCGTTGAAATAGTCACGCAGTGGCCGGGTCACGCGGCGGAAGAGGTCGAGCGGCTCATCACGGTACCGGTCGAGACAGAAATGAATGGCCTGCAGGGTCTCTTCCACGTACGGCGCGATCATCTGTTCGTAGTCCTCGCGCGCCAGTTCGAGCGACAGGTGGACCGGCTGCGTGTCCGCCCCGGTCAGGTACTCTTCCTCGATGCGGGCG
>JADGQU010000179.1 GCA_017881545.1 Gemmatimonadaceae bacterium | reverse complement strand
CGGGCTCCCACGCCAGCGCGGCCCGCACCCCCGGATAACGGTTGGCAACGATGTCCATGCCAACCCCACTCCCGCAGAGCAGGATGCCGCGCTTGGCCTTGCCCTCGGACACTTCCCTGGCGAGAGGATGCGCGTAGTCGGGATAGTCATCGGGTTTGCTCGGATCGTTCGCACCAATGTCATCGGGGTTGTAACCCAATTTTTTCAGCTCGGAGACGAGACGGTTTTTCATCTCGACTCCGGCGTGATCAGAAGCAATTGGAATAGTCTCGCTCATTTTGCCTCCGCCAGTCGCAGCTCCGCCAGGCGATCTGCCGCTTCATAAGTTGGAATGTTCTTCGCCTCGGCGATATCGAACACTTTCAGAATTGTATCATAAATATCGTCAGCCTTGTCGAGCGCGCGCTGGGCGTCCCAGCCGGCAACTTCGCCGTAGACGTTGATCACCCCGCCCGCATTGGCGACATAATCCGGAGCGTACAGAATGCCGCGGCGCTGGAGCTCGTCCCCATGGCGCTCCTCGAGGAGCTGGTTGTTCGCGCCGCCGGCCACGATCTCGACCTTGAGCATCGGAATCGTCTTGTCGTTGATGATTCCGCCGAGCGCGCACGGCGAGAATATGTCGGCATCCGCGGAGAAGATCGCGGTATCATCGACGATCTTGGCGCCGGTAGCCTTGGCCACCTTCGCTGACTTGGCGGGATCAATCTCGGAAATGATCAGCTTTGCGCCCGCCTCGTGGAGCTCCTTGGCGAGATACCCCCCGACGCTGCCGGCGCCCTGAATCGCGATTGTCTTCCCTTCCAGACTGTCCGAGCCCCACTTGCGGTTCGCAGACGCCTGAACGGCGCGAAAGACGCCGTGCGCAGTCACGGGCGACGGATCGCCCGATTTCCCGGCGAGGCCGGCGACGTGCTTCGTCTCCATCTGCACGTAGGACATGTCCTTGGTGCTCGTGCCCACGTCCTCGGCCGTGATGTAGCGCCCGCCGAGGATCTCAACGAAGCGACCGTGAGCGCGGAAAATCTTCTCACGGTCGTTTGTCTTGTTATCGCCGATGATGATCGACTTGCCGCCGCCGAGATTCAGCCCGGCTACGGCATTCTTGTACGTCATGCCGCGCGAAAGTCGGAGCGCATCGGTGATCGCTTCCTCGTCGGTCGCGTAGTGCCAGAATCTGGTTCCACCGAGTGCGGGGCCGAGCTTCGTGCTGTGAACGGCGAGAATGCCTCTATATCCAACCGAGGGATCGCTGCACATAACGATTTCCTCGTGTCCCATCTCCGCCAGCGTATCGAACAGTTTCATTTATTTGGTGATTGCGCGGTGAACCTGATTCTGCGGTGAAATTTCATGATTGGCCGTACAGAGCGCGCGCGATCACGATCCTCTGGATCTCCGACGTGCCCTCATAAATCTCGGTGACTTTCGCATCGCGCATAAGGCGCTCCACCGGATAATCCTTGACGTAGCCGTAGCCACCGAAGATCTGCACGGCCTGCGTCGTCACCCACATCGCTGTTTCGCTCGCCATGAGCTTCGCCATCGAGCTGAACTGACGAATGTTCTGCCCGCGATCCTTTGCCGCGGCCGCCGCGTGGAGTAATGCTCTCGAGGCGGCCACCCGCATTGCCATGTCTGCCAGCTTGAACTGGATTGCCTCGAACTCCTTGATCGCCTTCCCGAACTGCTTGCGCTCCGCGGCGTAAGCGACCGAGTGCTCGAGAGCGGCGCGAGCGATTCCTATCGCCTGCGCCGCAATTCCGAGGCGACCGTTGTCGAGCGTCTGCATGGCATAGATGAATCCCTGCGCCTCGTCGCCGAGGAGATTCTCGGCCGGCACCCGCATGTTGTCGAAGGTGAGCGACACTGTCGGCGATCCGCGGAGGCCAAGCTTGTCTTCCTTCTTGCCGACACTGAATCCGGGGAGATCCGGGGTGATGATGAACGCTCCGATTCCCCGCGCTCCGCGCCGGACGCCGCTCGTATCCGTACGTGCCATGGTGAGGATCGCTCCGGCGGTGTTGCCGTTCGTCACCCAGCTCTTGGTGCCGTTCAGGATCCACGACTTGCCGTCCTTCACCGCCTGCGTCGCGACCGCCGACGCATCGGATCCGGCGTCCGGCTCGGACAAAGCAAAGGCGCCCAGTATCTCACCGCGCGCCATCTTTTTGAGGAACCTGTCTTTCTGCGCATCCGTTCCGTAGCGAAGAATCATCTGCGTCGGAAGCGAATTGTGGACGCTCATCAGGACGGCGACGGATGCATCGGCGGCCGCGATCTCCTCGAGAGCGATCAGGTAGGTGCCGGTATCAGTGCCAAGTCCGTCGTACTCCTCGGGCAACATCATCCCGAGAAATCCGAGCTCGCCCAGCTTCTTCACCAGCGACGGCTCGAAGTACGCGCGCTGGTCCCAGTCCGCTGCATGCGGACTGATTTCGGCGCGCGCAAAATCGCGCGCGAGCTTCTGGACCTCGGTTTGTTCTTCTGTGAGCGGGTGAAGAGCCCAGGACACGTGTCGTTCTACTTAGTATAGGTATAGAAGCCGCGGCCGCTCTTTCTGCCGAGCCAGCCAGCAGCGACGTACTTTTTGAGCAGCGGACAGGGACGATACTTGGGATCGCCGAGTCCGTCCTGGAGCACTTGTAGAATTGCGAGGCAAGTATCCAGTCCGATCAGATCGGCCAGGGCGAGCGGACCCATCGGATGGTTCATGCCAAGCGTCATCACCTGGTCGATGGCTTCGGGCGCGCCGACTCCCTCCATCAGGCAGTACACCGCCTCGTTGATCATCGGCATCAACACACGATTCGAGACGAAGCCTGGATAGTCATTGACTTCGACCGCAGTCTTCCCGAGACGCTGCGCAATGTCGGTGACGTATTTCGTCGTCTTGTCCGACGTCGCGAGTCCGCGGATGATCTCGACGAGCTTCATGACCGGCACCGGATTCATGAAGTGCATGCCGATGACCTTATCGGGCCGCGACGTGCGTCGGCCGATCTCGGTTATAGAGATGGAGCTCGTGTTGGTCGCGAGCACCGCGTCCGCCTTTGCGATGCGATCGAGGTCGGTGAAGATCCGATATTTGAGACCGCTGTCTTCGCTCGCGGCTTCGATGATGAGAGACGCCTCGCCTGCCGCCTCGAGGTCCATGTTGAGATCGATGCGCGAGAGAATCTTGACCTGTTCCTCGGGAGGTATCGTCCCCTTCTTCACCTGCCGCTCGATGTTCTTCGCGACCGTGGCGCGTCCCTTGTCCAGCGCATCCTGCGAGACGTCGATCATCACGACATCGAATCCGGATTGCGCGAAGACGTGCGCGATCCCGTTTCCCATCTGTCCCGCCCCAACAACCGCGACGCGGTCGGTCATGCCATCCACTCCATGCGGCGCAGGTAGCGCCCGTACAGGTAAAAGAGAACAACGAACATTGCGACGACAGCGGCGAATCCGCCCTCAGGTCCCCACTGCCCGCCCGTGAGCCAGTCGGGACCGGAATCTACGACACGGTAGTCCGGGTCACCCGAGGGTAATCCGCTCACCGCACTGTGTAGCGCGCCCGACATCACCCAGTTCCACGCGAAATGCGCAGCCCCCGCCGCGTAAAGGCTGCGGGTGGCCAGCAGGATTCCGCCGAGAAAGAATCCGGCGACGATCACAGCGAGAATCGATTCGGCATCCGGATTCGGATTGGCCGCGTGCAGCAGCCCGAACACGATGCTCGTGACGATGAGCGCGAATTTCCATCCCGCCGCACGTCTCAACACGGCAAAGACGTAGCCACGAATGAACAGCTCCTCGAAGAACGCCGCCGGGAGAAAGAAGATCGTCGAGCGGCCGGCCTCGCCCCACCAGCTGCCCGGCGCGGAGTGGTTGATGCTCAGCATGTGGGTCGAGAGGAGAAACAAACTCGCGATGCCAATGGTCAGTCCCCCGAGCGCAGTGCCTTTGAGCAGGACGGTCGGCGCCGCCGCTTCACGATCGAGTCCAACCTCGCGCCAGGACAGCCTGTCAACCTTTCGCACCATGATCCACGTCGCAAAAACCACGGCGGCGAGATTGAGCCATTGGGATGGGACGCCGAGCGGATCCGCCGCACTCAATCCCAGCGTCGCCGCGGCGATTGACTGAAGCGCGATGACAGCACCGAGGCAAATGGCGTAGAACAATACAATCCGCCACAGGACGCCGAGGAACTCCTTCGCCCTCGGCGGCAGCGTCGCGGACGGTCTCGGTTGCTTAGGTGCGGATTGCGGCTGGGCGGTCAATCAGTACTAGTTGCGCTCGACGCTGAGCGCGACGGCGTCGCCGCCCCCGAGACAGAGCGTCGCAAGTCCTTTTTTCGCGCCCCGCTCCTTCATGGCGTAAAGGAGCGTCGTGAGAACCCGTGCGCCGCTGGCGCCCAAGGGGTGCCCGAGCGCAATTGCGCCGCCGTTGACGTTGACGCGCTTCCAGTCCCAGCCGAGCTCCTCGCCGTCGGCGATCGCCTGCGCGGCGAAGGCTTCATTGGCTTCGATGAGGTCGTAGTCGCTGATCTTCGTCCCCGTTTTCTTCATGAGATTTCGCACTGCTTTGATCGGTGCGAAGAACAGTTCTTCCGGATTGGTCGCGCCGGTCGCGTAGCCTGTGATGCGCCCCAGAATCTCGAGGTGGTGCGCTTCGGCGTATTCCTCGGAGACGACGACGAGTGCGGCCGCGCCGTCGTTGAGGCTCGACGCGTTTCCGGCGGTGACGGTGAGATCATCGTTCTCGCCGTTCTTGCCTGGGAACGCGGGGCGGAGCTTGGCGAGAGTCTCGGCGGTCGTGTCCTTGCGCGGACTTTCATCGGTGTCGACGACGGTCGGCCCTTTCTTGCCGGGGATTTCTACACGCACGATCTCGCTCTTGAACTTTCCAGCTTCAATCGCGTTCACGGCTTTGCGGTGGGAAGTCGCCGCAAACTCATCCTGATCTTCTCTGGATGCTTGTGCCTTCTTCGCCGTGTACTCGGCGTGTCGCCCCATGTGGACGTCACACGACGCGCACCAGAGTCCGTCCTTGATCATGCCGTCGACCATTTTCTGGTCGGTGAGCTTGACGCCGTTGCGCATGCCGTAGACGTAGTAGGGGGCGTTGGACATCGATTCCTGTCCGCCCGCGATGATGACCTGCGCGTCGCCAGCCTTGATTGCCTGCGACGCGAGCATCACAGCCTTGAGCCCGGATCCGCAGACCTTGTTGACTGTGACGGCGGACACGGTGGCCGGGATTCCCGCTTTGAGAGCCGCCTGTCGCGCCGGTGCCTGGCCGGTGCCGCCCTGGATGACGTGGCCCATGATGACTTCCTCGACGTCTTCCGCGGGGACCTTTGAGCGCTTGAGCGCTTCGCGGATTGCAATGGCGCCGAGTTCAGGCGCGCTGAGCGCGGAAAGAGCGCCGAGGAATTTGCCGATGGGAGTGCGGGCGGCGCCGACGATGACTGGAATACGGGATTTATCGGGCATGGTTGCTTCATTGAGAAGGTTGTCTGCGTACAAGTTAACCGGGGGCGGAAGCGCCGGACAGCATTCGCCAAGTCGCGGATCAGGAAATGCCGTAGGAATGCACCGCGATCCGTACCTGCGGTCGCCAAGGGCCGGACACGATGCAAAAGTCAGCCAGAACGACGTGAAGGCCACTCATCTCATTCGGAGGCTGAGGCTCAGCTTCGGCGTTCCGATCGCGATGCTGATCGCGC
>JADGQU010000178.1 GCA_017881545.1 Gemmatimonadaceae bacterium | reverse complement strand
GGGCGGTTGCAGCCAGCATGAGCACTCCTCCCGAGGGTTATCGGACTACCCCGGCGGAGGGATATCGCCACACGCCACCGGGGGGATACAGCAGACTCGTTATGGGAGGAGGCGGCCCGAGGTCAACCCCGCCGCACGGAACGAAGATCGTGCCGTCAACGCCCGCGGCGCCGGAGACGCCCGATCCAAAGACTCTCACCTTCGAGCGGTTCCCGTTCGACCATCCGCTTTACATCATGTACTCATCGGGGACGACCGGACTGCCGAAGTGCATGGTGCACAGCGCGGGTGGAACGCTGCTGCAGCACCTGAAAGAGCTCATCCTCCATACCGACCTGAAGCGCGAGGACTGCGTCTTCTACTACACGACGTGCGGCTGGATGATGTGGAACTGGCTCGTCAGCTCGCTCGCGGTAGGCGTAAAAATCGTGCTCTACGATGGCGCTCCTCTGGCGCCGACGCCGACCGCGCTCTGGGACATGGCGGACAAAGAAGGAATCACAGTCTTCGGCACCAGCGCGAAATACCTGGCGCTCCTCGAGAAGTCGGGCGCGGAGCCGCGCAAGACTCACCAGCTGTCTCAGCTCAAAACGATTCTCTCGACGGGAAGTCCGCTCGCGGATCACAGCTTCGACTACGTCTACAAGAAGATAAAAACAGACGTGCACCTGGCCAGCATCAGTGGCGGCAGCGACATCATCTCCTGCTTCGTGCTCGGCAACCCGATCCTGCCGGTTTACCGCGGCGAGATTCAAACGCCCGGGCTCGGGATGGCGGTCGATGTACTCGACGATCGGGGACGCCCGGTGAGGCTCGTCCCCGGGGAGCTGGTTTGTACGCGTCCGTTCCCGAGCATGCCCGTCGCGTTCTGGGATGATGCCGATGGCGAGAAGTACCGCGCCGCGTATTTCGACTATTACCCGGGTGTCTGGAGGCACGGCGACTGGGCGGAGATCACACGGCACCGCGGGTACATCATCTACGGACGGAGCGACGCGACTCTGAATCCCGGCGGTGTGCGCATCGGCACGGCGGAGATCTACCGTCAGGTCGAGCAGCTGCCGGAGGTTCTCGAGAGCGTCGCGGTGGGACAGGAGATCGAAGGAGAGACGCCTGGTGATGTGCGCATCGTCCTGTTCGTGAAGCTGCAGCCGGGCGTGAAACTCGATCAGGCCTTGTGCGATCGGATCACGACGCGCTTGCGCGAGAACACGACGCCACTGCATGTGCCGAAGAAGATCATCCAGGTCGAGGACATTCCGCGCACGATCAGCGGAAAGATCAGCGAGCTCGCCGTGCGTGAGGTGATTCACGGGCGGCCGGTGAAGAATACCGAGGCGTTGGCGAATCCTCAGTCGCTCAAACTTTACGAAAGGTTGGCTCAGCTGCGCGACTAGGGTTGGTAGCTGGATGCTGCTGGTAACTGGGTTCTGCCCGGCTTAGAGGGGATCCAAGTTTTGAGTGGGCAGTAATGAGTTCTAAGTCGGCCAGTGGTTATCAGTGGATGCGCCTTATGGTAACCACTGACAACGGATCAACTGACGCACTGAGTACTCGGATCCCCTTTCCCAAGGGAAGGACTTTCTTACTTTTGGGCGATTACCGGCTCGCGCTTCGCAGCGGCGGCAAGATCGCCTACCATGTCCTGCAACTTCGGACCGCGGCCAGGCTCCGGAGCACCAAGCGTCAGCGCGGTGTGGTAGTGCGAGACGCCATAGATGGCGCCCGACTTGCGCTCGACCGTGATTCCCCAGTTCTCGTCGCCGGACTGATCCTCAGCCGGAGCAACTGCGCCGCTCTGCGAAAGCGCGTGCGCTTCGACTTCGGAGAGAAATGCCTTCCACTCCGGAGATCCCTTCAGCTTCGCTTCGCAGATGGAGCTGATCCAGCGGTCCTCACCGAAGTGCGAATCGCGCTTCGAGATTGCGCCGCAGTCGTAGCCCCGCTTGACGAAGTTGTCGACGCGAACGTCGGCGGAGGCGGGGTTCGACTCGTAGTACTGATCCCACCAGAGCAGCAGGCGGCCGGTGAGGCTTGCTCCCTTCTGGCGGATGATGACGAGGTACTGCGGGTTTCCAAAAGTCGAATACCAGATTCTCACTTCGCGCTCTCCCTTGGGGAGCGCCGTCTTCGCAAGCGGGAGGAGACCAGCCGTCACAACGGCCGCGTCCTTCGTCTCGAAGATTGCATCCGAGGCGGGACCGGCATCATTGGTGGTGAGAGCTGTCTGCTGCGCGACGGACGAGCTGGAAACTGCGAGCAGAAGAGAGGCAACGAACGTGAATCGGCTCATGCCCTTAGGACGGTTCGCGTGAGCCCAAGGTCACAATCCGTGACCTCATCCACAACTCCGCTGTAATCCCTTGCTGGGCAAGGAGTTAGCCTGTGGGAAAGGCTTCCATGAACACGCGTTGCTGCCCCTACAGCGAGGTTAACCGCCTTCCGAACACCTGGCAGAAGTAAAGGCCCCCTCCGGGGGCTCTCGCGATCCCGATTCCGGTCTCCACTATACCAGCATCGAGAACATTATGGCGATGCCCGCGGGAGGTCATCCAGCCCTGAACCACCGTCTCCGCGTTCGGATAACCTTGCGCTACGTTCTCCGCCAATCGGCCGAACGGATACGCGACGAAGCGAGCACGGTCGCCGAGTGTGGGCAGCTGGGATTCGGGGAGTGTGTGCGCCATTTTCTGGAGGCGCGCCATGTTCGCTGCCTGGATCTTCGCCATTCGGTCCAGCTGCGAGTTGTAGACGAGTGCGGGCAAACCCTGATGTTGCCGCTCGGCGTTGATGAGAGCGAAGATGCGCGCTTCCGTCCCACTGTACGCACTCGGGCTCGCGCCTGCGTTCGCGGGAGACGGCGGCGAAGGCGCCGGTGCCCCAACGGGAATCGCGCAGCCGGCGACAAGGAGAGCGACGGCAAACGCGGCGAAAAAAGTCTGCACGCGCATCAATAGTAGGACGCATTGTCAGCCCGATTGTTCCAAGGCGTCCAGGACTCGGCGCGGATCCAGCTTCGCGCGCTTCGCGGTAAAGACGCGCAGCCATCTCGCGCTCTTGTACAGCTCCTCTGACAGCGAAGGAAGATTGATCGTACCGATCCACCCCTCACCTGTGAGCCGCTCGACCTTGCCGCTCCGCCTGAGCACCGGGATGTCGAGCCCAAGCATCTGCGTCTTCAGCGGATAGTCCAGCAGCAGCTCTCCGGGCGCGAGGCCGAACTCCTTGGCGAGGGAATTCTCCGCCGCTGCGACGCGCTTCCTGTCCGTCGCGATCCACTCGAGCCGGTCGTCGCTGAGCTCCGCGGCCGGCCATTCCGCTGCGCGCTTGTAAAGCTTCCGCGCCTTGAGCGCGACGAGCAGTGGCGTCGGCGCGTCGCTCTCGAGCGTGTGCATCAGACCTTCGTCGGTGTGGCGCGCCAGGGATTGAACGTCGACGACCTTCGCTCTCACCGCGTCTTCCACCAGTCGCTTGTACATCGCCGTCGCGCTTCTCACCGCATGGTGCCAGTAGACGTTGCGGTACATCTGGTACTTCGCGAAGAGCAGCGACTCGAGCGCCGACAGCGCCTTCTCACGCACACCGAGCGAGCGCCGCCCGGTTTCGGGATCGTCCACCAGGACGAGCGAGTTCGTCAGCCGGTCGACATCGATCTCGCCGTACGGGACCCCGCACATGAATGCATCGCGCTTCAGGTATTCGATCTTGTCGAGATCGAGCGAGCCGGAGATGAGTCCCTGGAGCGGACTCTCGCTTCGCCCCCGAATCAGGTCGAACACCTTGAGCGGAGCGTCTGCCCCCAGCTGAGACGACAGGAGCGATGCAATGCTTCCCTCGGTGATCAACGGGCGCGCGACGTCCTCGTGGTGGAGCGCTCCGATCTCCTCGAGGGCGTGGGAGAATGGATAGTGTCCGACGTCATGCAGCAGCGCCGCTGATCTGACTATCGCCTGGTCGACTTCGCTGATCGACGTCGAGTCTTCAGCTTCGCAAAGGAGCGCCAAAGTGCGACGCGAGAGGTGGTGCGTGCCGAGTGCGTGCTCGAATCTCGAATGGGTCGCGCCGGGGTAGACGAGGTAGGTCCAGCCGAGCTGGCGCACGTACCTGAGCCGCTGAAAGACTTCGGTGTCGACGAGCGTGAGCGACAGCTCGTCGACTCGAATGTTGTTCCAGACGGGGTCGCGCAGAATCTCGAAGCGCACGTCCCGTCTCTCGCGGCGCGTTGACGTCAGCCCTTCGGGCCGGCGTTCTTCGTCGCTTCGTCCACGCTCCCGAACTTCTCGAAATTCTCGCGGAACATTCCCGCCAGCTTTCTCGCCTGCGCGTCGTAGGCGCGGGTATCGGGCCAGGTCTCGCGCGGATTGAGCACCTTCGCCGGAACGCCTTTGATCTCGGTGGGAATTGCCAGGCCGAAAATCGGATCCGTGTGCGTCTTCACGTTGTCGAGATCGCCGGCGAGCGCGGAATTCACAATCGCGCGCGTGTACTCGAGCTCAATGCGCTTGCCGATTCCGTAGGCTCCGCCGCTCCAGCCTGTGTTTATCAGCCAGACCTGCGCCTCGTGCTTGCGCAGGAGATCGCCCAGCATCCTCGCGTACTTGGTAGCGTGCCAAACCAGAAACGCCGCTCCGAAGCAAGCGCTGAATGTCGGCTGCGGCTCCTTTACGCCGCGCTCGGTTCCCGCGACCTTCGCCGTGTAACCAGACAGGAAATAGTACATCGCCTGATCGGGAGTCAGCTTGGCGATCGGTGGCAGCACACCGAAAGCGTCGGCCGTCAGGAAGATGACGTTCTTCGGGTGTCCGCCGCGCCCTCCCTCGACGTGATGCCTGATATAGTCGAGAGGATAGGAAGCCCGGGTGTTTTCCGTAATCGACTGATCGGCGAACCGCACCTTCCTTGTCGCCGGATCGAGGACGACGTTCTCGAGCACCGTGCCGAACATCTGCGTGGTGCGATAGATGTCCGGCTCGCTCTCGGGCGAGAGGTTGATGACCTTGGCGTAGCAGCCGCCTTCGAAGTTGAAAATCCCGTGGTCCGACCATCCATGCTCATCGTCGCCGATGAGGCCGCGATTGGGAGCGGCAGACAATGTCGTCTTTCCGGTCCCCGAAAGGCCGAAGAACAGCGCTGTGTCGCCTGTCTTTCCGATATTGGCGGAACAGTGCATGGGGAGCACGCTCTCGAGGGGAAGCAGATAGTTCATGACTGTGAACATCGCTTTCTTCAGCTCACCGGCGTAACGCGTGCCTCCGATGAGAATCGTCCGCTCGGCGAAGTTGAGAACGATGAACGTGCTGGAGCGCGTACCGTGACGCGCGGGATCGGCCTGAAACTCCGGCGCGTGGAGAACGGTGAAGTTCGGATCGAACGTGGGCAGGTCGCTCAGCTCGGGCCGGATGAACATGTTGCGCACGAACGCCATGTGCCACGCGTTGGGCGACGCGTAGCGCACGGACAACCGATACGAAGGGTCGGCGCCACAATAGAGATCCTCGACGAACAGCTCCGGGGAGTCGTTCAGATACTTGCGGACGTCGTCGAGCAGCAGCCGATACTTCTCGACTGTCAGAGGCTGATTGACCTTGCCCCAGTCGACATTCTTCTCGGAGCCAGGCTCCTTTACGACGAACTTGTCGTTGGGAGAGCGTCCCGTGTGCGGGGTAGTAACGGCGACGAATGAACCCATGTCCGCAAATTCACCCTCGCTACGGCGAGCCGCCGCCTGAAA
>JADGQU010000177.1 GCA_017881545.1 Gemmatimonadaceae bacterium | reverse complement strand
TCGATCAGGATCTGGTCGTTCTTGTTCCTGAGATAGAACATTCCGGTCAGCGACATTGTGGAAAGACCCGGCTCGGTACCATTCCGAACATTCCCGTACAGCCAGGTGTCAGAGACGTACGATTCGGGCAGCGCGTTCGGCAGAGCGAGCGTCTTCCCTCTGGCACACGTGAAGTTCGCCTGGAAATCCCACGAGAAAGCGTTTCGCACTACTGGAGTTCCCCGCAGCGTCAGCTCCACGCCGGTGTTTCGGGTTTCGGCTCCATTCAGATTGAAAAGAATGAAGCCGGTGCCGTAGCTGCCTCTGATGTCGTTGACGATCTGGTCTTTGGTCTGGCTGCGATAATAGGTCGCGTCGAGTCCGAGACGATCATCCAGGAAGCTCAGCTCGGTGCCAAACTCGTAGGACCGTTTGAACTCCGGCTTCAACGCGAGGTTCGGCCCCGTAAAGCCGTAACCGTAGCCACCGAACGACGTCGTCTTGTATTCGAGCGAGGGACGGTAGGCGTAGGGCCTCGCGTCCTTACCCACTCCGGCGTACGCCGCCCGCAACTTTCCGGTCATGAAGCGCTTGATGCCCGGGAATTTGTCGGAGAAAACGAAGCTCGACGAAATGGAGGGATAGAAGAACGAGTTGCGCTCCACGGGGATCGTCGAGGTCCAGTCGTTCCTGCCCGTCACCGTGAGGTACAGGTAGTCCTTGTAATCGAGCTCCGCCTTGGCGAAGGCACCGATCAGACGGCGCTCCTCCAGTGTGGTCTTGCTCGTCCTCACGTTCGTATTGTTGATGGAGACGAAGTTCGGATCCAGGAAGTCCTGGCCCTTCAACGCATCCGTCGTCGCCTTCAGATCGGTAATGGCGTTGCCCACCAGTCCGCTGATGGAGAGGTTGTCCGTGATCTGGTGGCTGTTGATGTTGAAGAGCGTCTGCGCAGTAATGTTTCGTTGAATCACGTCCGCCAGCTCGAGGATCCCATTGAACGCGCTTCCAATCGCGCTCTCCGGATTGCGCAGGATCGTGTTCTGGTTCGTATAACTGTCGGTGCCGATGTTGGTCTTGAGATTACCCCATGAAAACGGCGTGATCGTGATGCCGACGTTGGCAATGATGCGGTTCTGCTTCGAGCCGACCTGATTCTTGGCCACGTTGAAATACGGGTTATCGAGCTCTGCCGACGCGGTCCCAAGGGTTACCCTGCGCCTGACGCCCGACGGAGTGAGGAAGTTCTTGGCGTCATCGGTTTGTGGCCAGAGCATCAGACCAATGAGTGGTCCGAAGTCGCCCTTGTACACCTGGTCGTTGTTCGAATAGGTGTAAGCCATCGAGACGTCCGTGTTCAACCAGGAATTGATCTGTGCCTGGGAAGCTCCGGTGACATTGACGCGGCCGTAATCCGAGGTCGGGACAACACCATTCTGGTTATCGAAGGATGTGCCCAGCCGGTAATTGATCTTGCCGTCGGTCGTCGCCCCGCTAAAGGCAAGGTTGTGCGTCGCCGCCGAACCCTTCCTCAGGAAGCCGTCGATATTGTCGTAGAAGACCGTCCCCGGAGCATACGGAACGCCGAAGTAATTGAAAGACGTGAGCGTGTCTCCCGTTAGCGTTGTCGGACCAAAGATGCGCTGCAGCTCGGGCTTAGCTCGCGTGCTCTCGATGCGGAAGCTGTTGCTGTAAGTAAAGCCGCCGCCGGCTTTACCGCGCTTGGTTACGATCACGATAGCGCCGCTCGCTGCGTCGATCCCATAGAGCGCCGCAGCTTCGGGTCCTTTCAACACCGTCAGACTCTCGATGTCTTCCGGATTTAGATCCGCAGCGCGATTGGTGAAGTCGATATTGCGATTGCTCAACGCCGTCGTCGCACTGCCATCAGACGAGAGCACGGCCGTGTTGAGGGTCCTGTTGTCCATCGGCAGGCCATCGACGATCATGAGCGGCTGATTGCTGCTGCTGATCGAGCTGATTCCCCGGATGGTGATCGACGACGATGCGCCCGGAACCCCCGAGGTGCTCGTCACGTCGACGCCGGCGATGCGCCCTTGCAACGCGTTGACGAAATTCTCGCGTTGCGTCTCAGCGATGGCTTCACCGCGAACGGCTTGCTGAGAGGTCCCCAGCGCTCTTTGCGTAGTGGTCTGGCCCAACGCCGTTATCACAACCGCGTCGAGACTCGCGGCGACCCTTCGCAGCTGGACGTTGATGGCGTCGTCGGCGCCAACGGTGCGTTCGAACGGAGAAGTTCCGATCGACCTGAATTGGAGCACCTGGCCTGGCTCGGCCCGAATGGAATAGCTTCCGTCGCTGTTGCTTGATGTGTGGGTGCCTGTCCCTTTGACGACGATCGTTACGTCGGGTAAGGGAGCGCCCTGCTCGCTCGTTACTTTGCCGGTGACTGTCCTCTGCTGCGCCGAAGCTTGCGCTGCAATGATGGAAAGTCCCATCAGCACGAGGAGCACTCTTTTTTTCATGTTGAGTGTCCTGTTGTACAGGCGGTAACGGGTTGGTGGACATTTGAGTCAGGCGCCGGCCGCCCGCGCGACGCCATTTTTCTATGTTAGCTCAGGATTATCGAAACCGCTACACCTGTTTCCACGGCTGAGCACCGAAGCGAAGTTGATTCCGGAATCTCTGTCAGCAAGGAGCGCACATGACACGCGTATCTGTGGCGGTTGCTGTTCTTCTCACTTTCCCTGCGTTCGCCGCGTATCCCCAGGAGCACGCGCATATCCAGGACGTGCAGCCAGAAAAGCTCGGCACCGTTCACTTCGCGACATCCTGCAGCCCGCGTGTCGCGCCGCAGTTCAATCGCGCCGTTGCGCTGTTGCACTCCTTCGAATTTGGCGCGTCGATCCGGGCCTTCAATGACGTGCTCGCCGCCGACTCGACGTGCGCGATGGCGGATTGGGGGATCGCGCTCAGTCGATGGAGCAATCCGATGGCGCCTGGAAACAGATCCGCCTCACAGCTACAGCAGGGCCAGGAGGCCGTCGACGCCGCCATGCGCCTCCACGCTCACTCATCCGAGCGTGAGCGCGGTTACATACACGCCGTCAGCCGGCTCTACGACGACTTCGAGCACAAGGATCAGCGGACGCGCGTCGTCGCGTACGAGCGCGCGATGAACGAGCTCGTGATGCAACAACCGGCAGACACCGAGGCCCTGATCTTCTACGCGATCTCGCTCACCGCGTCGGCGTCGCCGACCGACAAGACATACGCAAATCAACTGAAAGCGGGCAGCATTCTCGAGCCGCTCTGGGCGAAGCAGCCGAACCACCCCGGGCTCGCGCATTACATCATTCATACCTACGACTACCCGGCGCTCGCTGACAAGGCGCGAGCGGCGGCGGAGCGCTACGCGAGCATCGCACCGTCCGCCGCGCACGCGCTGCACATGCCATCGCACACGTTCACGCGGGTCGGCATGTGGGAGGAATCAGTCAACGCGAACAACCGGTCGATGAAGGTCGCGCTGAGCACCGGCTCAATCGCGGAAGCGCTGCATGCCGCCGACTACGCGATGTATGCCTATCTGCAGCTGGGAAAGGATTCCGACGCGAAAGCGATTCTCGACGGACTGCCCGCGCTTGCGGCGCGCTTCGATCCGAACGCGATCACGGGTGCCGCGCCCGGTTCAGCGGGCGTGTTCGCGCTCGCGGCGATTCCGGCGCGCTGGGCACTGGAGCGGAGCGCCTGGGCGGAAGCCGCCGCGCTCGAGCCGAAAGCGAGCGCCTATCCTTACGCGGAGGCGATGACGTACTTTGCGCGCGCACTCGGCGCGTCGCACACCGGCGATCTCGCAAAAGCAAAGGCGGCCATCGATTCGCTGGCGTCGATTCAGCGACGGCTAGGCGCGACGGGCGAAGGATATTGGGCGGAGCAGGTGGCCATCCAGCATCTTGCCGCCCAAGCGTGGCTCGATCTCGCCGAGCATCGGGAGACCGATGCGCTGGCGCGCATGCGCGAAGCCGCAGCGCGTGAGGACGCGACCGAGAAGAGCGCCGTGACGCCCGGCCCGCTGGCGCCGGCGCACGAGCTGCTCGGCGATATGCTCATGGAGCTGAACCGGCCCACCGAGGCGAGCGCGGAGTATCGCGCGACGCTAAAGAAGGAGCCGAATCGCCGGCACGCGCTCCGGCGCGTCAGCGGCCCGACTTCGCGCGACTAGGATATCTTCCCGACGCATTCTCACCTGTCCGTCGGACTGCCGCGTCGGCCCTCCGGGAACTGGAACCGGAACCCTGGCAACCCGCTTGGCAGGGTGGTCGGCACCAGGCCCCGAAGCTCGTTCGGACGCGCGTCGGAATCCAGCAGGCCGTAGCGCAGGAAGTCCACCAGCTGCGTGAACTCCTCCTCGGACAGCGCCACAGGACGTCTGAGCAATGGGTCGAGACGATTCAGTACCGGCGCGCTCGGACCGGTCGGCCCGCGCAGGTCAGTGGCGAGCGCAGCGGTCGTGTAAGTGCGAGCCTGCGATCGGGCGTCGAGGTGGTAGCGTAAGGCGTCCTCCAGCCTCACGAAAGCCCCGTTGTGCATGAAGGCGGGCTGGAGACCTACGTTGCGAAGCGGCGAGGTCCGGAACAGATAACGGTCGGCCTGTCTTCCACTGACCTGCTCCAGTCCGAAGTCCTCGTTCGCGCCCGGTCCGTCGAAAATCACGTTGGCGTGCGAGGGCGCCACCTGCGGGATGCCGGCGACGTGCTGTCGGAAGTCACTGAACATCTCGTTGGATTGTCCCCCCACCGCATGACACCGCACGCAACCCGCCCGTCCGAAAAAGAGCAGGGCGCCGGCCTTCTGGCTCTGGCTCATCGCCTCCGATTCCCCGCGGGCGAACCGGTCGATCGGCGCGTTTGCGAACACCAGCGTGAACTCGAACTCGGCGATCGCGCGGCCGAAGTGATCAAAGGTGATCGGTCTGCCGTGGCGGAGATCGGCGAACGCACTGGCGAAGAGTTGGCGATACGCCCGGTTGCCATTGAGTCGGTCGAGCACTGCTTGCCGCAAGTCATGACTGGTCCCGGGAATCTTGAAACCCGCCGCTTCGGTACGCTCGGTGGGGGGGATGAACGCCTGGGCTTGCAGCAGGTGCGAAAGATAGGAAAGCGATTTCCCTTCCGGCGGAGGGAATATGAATCCCCGCGAGTTGTCGAAGGGATCGCCCGAGGCGGAGAAGAACCGCGAATTCCACATCAGGGTAGGGAAGAAGGCGGTGTTGATTGCCATCGGAGTTCGCCGTTGGTTCCGGGGGCCCCCACGATCGGGGCCGACGATCCCGTTGTTGTCGATCCCGATCGCGATCGACTGAGTATCGCCGAATCCGTTGGATGGCGAGTGGCATCCACCGCAGCTGTTGTCGTTATTCAGCCCCGTGAAGGGATCGAACCAGAGCATCCGACCCAGTTCCGCGACCCGGCGATCGACCGGTCGACCGAGCCGCGCCTCCAGGGTGAGGCCCACCTGTCCGGTAAAGCCGGCCGCGCGCAGCACGCCTCGAAGGTCTGAGGTCCGGCCGCCTGACTCCCTCGACATGACCGCGTTCGGGGCCGATGGCCCGGTCGAGGAGTCCTGTGAGCAGCCGGCGACGAGGATGCTAGAGAGGAGCACAAGAGAACTGCACGTACATGCGTGGGTTCGAACCAGGATGGACCGGATTGTCGCGGTCATGGAGGCCTCCATTGTGGTACGTCGGTGAGGTGCTGATGCAGACGTCGTCGGCCGTCGCGGGCTAAACCCAAGCCTCAAAT
>JADGQU010000176.1 GCA_017881545.1 Gemmatimonadaceae bacterium | reverse complement strand
TACCAATGTGAGAGAGGAAGATTCCTCCGTCCACCCACAACGATGGCGTGATCTGGTATCCCGCAACTGCTTCCTGGATGAAACGCGAAAGGCTCGGGCCGCTGACAGTCCCAATGGCCGGCTCTCCGCCGTAATTCGATTGCACCGAAGTCCCGGCCTGGAGCGCGAGCCGACCCCGTACGCGCGGGCCGCTCACTTTGGCCTCAACGTAGGCGAGGTTCAGGTTGAATTCATTGTGTCGCACGGCCTGCGTTGTAAACGGCCGGTCGAAATTCACAGGACGCCCAAAGTCATAGGCGTAATAGGTGTCGACGAAACCGCCGAAAGAGACTGTGACCGCGGTGTCAGGCGACGAGTGAGCGGCCACACTGTCCCCCGCCGCTGGAGCTACCGCAGACGGTCCTGGCGTTTGAGCCGAGGCTACCCGTCCGGCAAATGCCAACGGCAGCATGGGGATGATGCGAAAAAACGATGCATTCTTCATGCGAATTATTGATTTTAGGAGTGCGCGCTACTTGCGCGCGGAAGCTGGGCGAGGAAACGCATTGTCGAGCGCAAGGTTGAGCGCGAGCACGTTCACTCGAGGCTCGCCGAGAAAACCGAATTGGCGACCCTCGACGTAGTGGAGCGTCAGCTCGCGGATTTGCGAGCTGTCAGCTCCGCGTGCGGCGGCAACGCGAGCTACCTGAAACAGGGCGTTGGCGGGCGAGATGTGGGGATCGAGCCCGGAAGCTGACGCGGTCGCCATATCCGTCGGGATCCTTCCCTTCGGCACACCGGAGCTTTCCGCCTGCGCGATCGCGCCGGCGATGAGCGTATCGGCGAGCTTTCTGTCGGTGGGTCCCTTGTTGGTGCCGCCCGAGGCAGTCGCGTCGTACCCACTACCAGCGGCGGACGGCCGTGGATGAAAGTACCATGGCTGTGTGAACTGTTGCCCGATGAGTCTGCTGCCGATTACCTGACCGTTCGCCGTCACGAGTGATCCGCCGGCTTGATTCGGAAACACCAGCCGTGCGATACCCGTCACAACTCCCGGGTAGATGAGGCCGGTGACGACGATGAAAACGAAGGTGAGGAGAATGGCAGGGCGAAGCTGATTTCTTATCATGGAATTGGCGTCCGCTAAACCGCGTGGACGAAAACGAGAATGACATCGATGAGCTTGATGCCGATGAATGGGATGATGATGCCGCCGATGCCGTAAACGATCAGATTTCGGCGCAGTATGATGCCCGCGGGCGCCGGCCGATACTTGACGCCGCGCAGCGCGAGAGGAATCAGGGCGATGATGATGAGCGCATTGAAAATCACGCTGGCCAGAATTGCTGACTGGGGCGAGTGAAGCCGCATCAGATTGAGCGCGCCAAGGGCCGGATACGTGGCGAGAAAGAGAGCAGGAATGATCGCGAAGTACTTGGCAACGTCGTTCGCGATCGAAAACGTCGTCAATGATCCGCGTGTCATCAGCAGCTGTTTCCCGATTTCCACGATCTCGATCAGCTTGGTCGGGTTGGAGTCGAGGTCGACCATGTTGCCGGCCTCGCGCGCGGCCTGGGTGCCGGTGTTCATCGCGACTCCAACATCGGCCTGAGCAAGCGCAGGTGCGTCGTTTGTACCATCGCCAGTCATCGCGACAAGGCGTCCACCGCTCTGCTCGCGGCGAATCAGCTGCATCTTGTCCTCGGGCTTCGCCTCGGCCAGGAAATCATCGACGCCTGCTTCCTTTGCGATAGCGGCCGCCGTGAGCGGGTTGTCTCCCGTGATCATGATCGTGCGGATGCCCATCGCGCGCAGACGGTCGAATCTCTCGCGCATTCCGCCCTTGACGATGTCCTTGAGATAAATCGCGCCGAGTACACGTGCCTTGCCGTGCTCACTTTCGGCGACGACTAGAGGTGTCCCGCCCTCGCGCGAAATGCGCTCGACGATCGCGTCGATCTCGCGTGGAACAGTGCCTCCATTCTCACGCACCCATTTGGCAATCGAATCTCCCGCGCCCTTGCGGAGCATGGTCGAATTGAAATCGACTCCGCTCATTCTGGTGGAGGCCGAGAAGGGCACGAATTTCATCTCGGCATGGCCTTCGCCGGCGCCCACTTCGCGGCCGCGCAGCTTGAACCTCTCTTTCGCGAGGACCACGATGCTGCGTCCTTCGGGCGTTTCATCGGGGAGTGAGGAGAGCTGGGCGCGGTCCGCGAGCTGTTCGACGGTCGTGCCGGGGACCGGAAAGAACTCGACCGCCTGCCGATTTCCCAGCGTGATCGTGCCCGTTTTGTCGAGTAGCAGCGTGTTGACGTCACCCGCCGCCTCGACGCTTCGCCCACTCACAGCAATCACGTTCTGCTGAATGAGTCGGTCCATTCCGGCGATGCCGATTGCCGAGAGGAGTCCGCCGATGGTCGTCGGAATCAGGCAGACGAGAAGCGAGACGAGAACCGGCACGCTCAGTGACGTTCCGGCGTAGATGGCGAACGGCTGCAGCGTCACGACGGCGAGCAGGAAGATGATCGTGAGGGCCGAAAGAAGGATCGTCAGCGCGATCTCGTTCGGAGTCTTCTGCCTCGACGCGCCTTCAACCAGCGCGATCATCCGGTCGATGAACGTCTCGCCCGGATTGGCAGTGATGCGAATGATCAGCCAGTCCGAAAGAACCTTGGTGCCGCCCGTAACGGCGGAGCGATCGCCCCCGGATTCGCGAACGACCGGCGCGCTTTCCCCCGTGATCGCAGATTCGTCGACGGACGCCACTCCCTCCACCACTTCGCCATCCCCCGGAATGACGTTGTCGGGATAGCAAATCACGTAATCCCCGGCGCGGAGCCGCGTCGCTGGAACCAACTGGAAGGAGTAATGATCATCCGGATTGGCCAGGCGCTTCGCCATCATCTCCTGTCGCGATTTGCGCAGCGACTCGGCTTGCGCCTTACCCCGACCCTCCGCCATTGCCTCCGCGAAGTTCGCGAACAAAACCGTGAACCAGAGCCAGAGCGAGATCTGGAGCGTGAATCCGATCGAGCCGCCCCCGGTCGCGATCGTGTGCACGAGCGAGAGCGTCGTCAGCAAGCTCCCGACGAGCACCACGAACATGACCGGGTTCCGAACCATGTGGCGCGGCGAAAGCTTGCGGAAAGCATCGCGCGCCGCGATGGTCATCAACTTCCGATCGAATAGCGAGTGAGTGAGAGCGGCCATTAGAAAAGGACCCTCGCCGAAGTGAGGAAGTGCTCAACGATCGGCCCGAGAGCGAGTGCGGGGAAAAAGGTGAGAGCGCCGACGATCAGGATGACACTGATAAGCAGACCCACGAACAGCGGCGTCGCTACTGGGAACGTCCCCACTGACTCGGCTACCACTTTTCGCTCAGAAAGGAATCCGGCGAGCGCGAGAGCGGGAACGATCACCGCAAAGCGACCGATTAACGTGGCAATGCCGAGCGTGGTGTTGTAGAAGTAGCTGCCGCCGGTGAGACCGGCGAAAGCGCTTCCGTTGTTGGCGAAGGCGGAGGAGTACGCGTACAGGATTTCGGAGAATCCGTGCGGGCCGGAATTGTTGAGACCCTTGAGACCGGCGGGAAGCACGCTGGCAATCGCAGTCAGCCCCAGTATGACCAGCGGAGATGCGAGGACGGCCAGCATCACCATGCGGATCTCGCGGCTTTGTATTTTCTTGCCCAGGTATTCGGGAGTGCGTCCGACCATCAGGCCGGCAATGAACACTGTGAGCACTACCATCAATAGCATGCCGTACATTCCCGCTCCCACCCCCCCGAACACCACCTCACCGAGCTGCATGTTGACGAGTGGTACCATTCCGCCGATCGCGGTGAAGGAGTCATGCATCGCGTTCACAGCTCCGCACGATGCGTCCGTCGTAATCACGGCGAAGAGGGCGGAATTCGCGATTCCGAAGCGGACTTCCTTTCCTTCCATGTTGCCGCCTGACTGGAGCGATGAAGCCTTGACGTCGAGTCCTTCAGCGGCATGGATGGGATTACCGCGGGCCTCGGCCCAGTAGGCCGTTGTGGTGCCCGCGAAGAAGAGAATGAACATCGCGGCCCACACAGCCCATCCGTGCCGCTGATGCTTCACCATACGCCCCAGCGTGTAGGTGAGGCCAGCCGGGATCACGAAAATCGCGATCATCTGCAGGAAGTTGGACCATGGCGTCGGGTTCTCGAACGGATGCGCGGAATTGGCGTTGAAGAACCCGCCGCCGTTGGTGCCGAGCTGCTTGATGGCTTCCTGGCTGGCGACGGGACCCATCGCGATCGTCTGCTTGGCTCCTTCGAGCGTCGGGACCGTGAGGTACGGGCTGAAGTTCTGAATCGCTCCCTGCTGCACGAACAACAACGCCAGCACAAACGAGAAGGGGATCAGGATGTAGAGTGTGCACCTTATGGTATCGACCCAGAAGTTGCCGATCCTGCCAGCTGACCGCCTTGAAATCCCGCGAATGACGGCTATCGCGATGGCAATTCCAACCGCGGCCGACGCGAAGTTGTGCATCGCCAGCTGCGACATCTGCGAGAGATAGGACATCGTCGACTCGCCGGAATACGACTGCCAATTGGTGTTCGTTGCGAAAGATGCCGCCGTCTCGAACGATTGCCTGTCGACGACGCCAGGGAAGTGCTGTGGGTTTAGTGGAAGCGTGCCCTGCAGCCTCAACGCGACATAAGTGACCAGCATGGTGACGGCGCTGAACAGAAGCATGCCCACCGCGTAACTCGTCCAATGCTGATCTTCCTTTTCGTCGATGCCGCAAATGCGGTAGATCGGACGCTCGAGGAATCCGAGCCAACGGTACGAGCCGTCGAAGACCTTGAGCATGTAAATGCCCATCGGCTTCGTGACCGCGAACAGCACGACACAATAGAAGAGGATCTGGACCCAGCCGTTCGCCGTCATCAGAACTTCTCCGGACGAAGCAACGAATAGAACAGGTAGACGAGCAGCAGGATCGTCGCGACAGCGGCGACGATGTTCTCAGCGTTCATCTTTCCCCCGCAGGTCGGTGTTGTCTTCGCGGCCGAGCAGGGCACAGGCCCGCACGTAGGCGATCAGCGCGGCAAATGCGAACAGGGTGAGAGCGATGTACAGAAGGTCGATCATGTTGTCCTCGGCGTGGAGCGCGCGATATTGCGTTGCGCGCCATGCAGGATTACACGATATGAGTTAGGCCGTTAAGGCTGCACAAAGAAGTCATGCCTTTGTATTAGGATTTCACAAAGAAGCTGTCGCGGAATTCACCGGACTGAATGGGGACGACTACTGCTATTGCTGAGGGGATGCGTCGGCAATGGCGGCGGGGAGCCTGAGCTCGAACACGGCTCCGCCGCCGGGCCGGTCGCTGTAGCTGAGTGTCCCTTGTTGAGCTTCCGCCAGCCGGCGGGCGATGGAAAGGCCGAGGCCGGCGGATCCCGCATCGGCGGCTCGACGTGCTGAACGGTTGAAGGGCGTGAACATTCGATCGCGCTCCGCTTCCGGGATGCCCGTGCCTCGGTCGGCCACGCGAAAAACGATCTCGCCGTTGTCGACCCCCCCTGTTACTTCGACGGGTGTGTCGATTGGCGCGTATTTGAGCGCGTTGTCCACCAGATTGGCCAGGATCCGCAACGAGTGAACGAAATCGAAGCGTCCCAGTGAAAGTGACGAGGGATCCTCGAGAGCGACGGTGAGGCGGTTTCGATCCGGCCGCCCGGATACGTGCTGCACGACCGCGCCGAGGAGATCGTCGGCAGCGTTGAGTT
>JADGQU010000175.1 GCA_017881545.1 Gemmatimonadaceae bacterium | reverse complement strand
TGTCAAGTTTCAAGTTCCTGAACGTGATGGTCCACTCGACCAGAAGGCTGGAAACAGATGACTATTTGCCACATCCACACTAAGCCACAAACGGGAATTTGCAATAGCGAATTGTGTACATCGCGCTCTGACTCTCATAAGGTACGGGTAACGTGTAGCCTTCGCTGCAATGCGACACGCGCGCCGCGTCTCACACCGTCACGAAATCGTAAAATGTCCTACAGAGCATTGACACTCTTGTGCGCGCTTCCCCTCGTGGCGGCAGCGCTCGATAGCCATCGGCGGGCGACCGGCCAATCGTGAATCCTCCACGCGTTTGCACGCGTAGATGATGTTGGATCACAATGCGGCCCGGTCTCCCCACTCGATGTGTCTAACACGGAGAGCGCATTGGCGCTTAAGTTTCAGCGGTGAAGGGCGACCGCTTCCGAATCAGGTGATCTACCTATGACGACAACGATCTCGAGCTCGGAGCTGGTGATGCTTCAAGGAACGAACGCCTCTACGCGGTCGGCGCCGGCCCAGGGCGGAAACGCCACGACGCCGGCGGCGACGACTCAGACTGCCCCTCCCGCGACGAAACAGGACATTCAGGCGGCCGCCCGCGATTTCAGCGAGGCAATCAGAAATAATGTCCAGGCGCGGGTGAACGCGGCGCAAATCGAGCAGGCGGTGGCTCAGGGCGTGGCGGGTGGCGTTCAGGGCGCGGAACCAGCGATAGCTGGCACCCCACCCGAGGCACCGCGCACGTTCACAATCCGAGGATCTAACGGGACTATTCAAACGATCACGATTCCACCAAGAGCTTTCGACAACGAGATTCCGCCCCAGGCAGTGGACATCTCGATCGCTTTCTTCCTCATGATCGCGGCAGTGGTCATTGGCCTGCCGCTCGCGCGCGCGTTCGCGAGGCGCATGGATCGGCGCGGCACCGCTCAGATCCCCAACGAAATCTCCTCGCAGCTCGCTCACCTCAATCAGGCGGTGGATGCGATAGCGCTTGAGGTTGAAAGAATCTCGGAAGGGCAGCGGTTCACGACGCGGCTGCTGTCCGAGCAGAAGGAAGCCGCTCGTCAACCTCTGTCATCGGGCGCTGGCCGCTAGCATCGGGGTCTAGGCGCTCGCGCCGCGCCGTGTGGGAAGAGTCAAAGTAAAAGTGCTCCCACCCTCCACCGCGCTCTCGACGCTCACGTCCCCGCCGAGGAGCCGCGCGAGACTCCGGCTCACACTCAAGCCAAGTCCGGTTCCGCCAATTGTCCGGGTCGAGCGCTGCTCCACCTGCCAGAACGGGTCGAAGACCTTTTCGAGGTTCTCCGCCGCAATTCCGATTCCCGGATCAGCAATCGAGACAGCGACCGAATCGCCATTGAGCCGCGATCGTACGACGATCTCGCCGTCATCAGAAAACTTGATCGCGTTGGAAAGCAGGTTGAGAATTATCTGCCGCACTTTGCCGGGATCGGTAATGAGCCGGGCATCCGCCCCTTCATTTCGGAGCCGCAAGCCTTTTGCTTCGGCGAGTGGAGTCACCATCGTGAGAGCTTCCGCGACGATCGGCCCCAGCTGAACGTCGTCCCTCCGCACGATCTCCTTCCCCGCATCGACCCGGCTGAAGGTGAGCACCTCGTCGATCAACCCGAGAAGGTGATCGGCGCTGGCTCGAATCCGGCCCAGCTGCGTCAACTGAGGCTCGTTGAGCGGGCCGTCGATTCCTTCCCTGAGGAGCGATTGGTAGCCGATGATCGCATTCAATGGCGTGCGCAACTCGTGACTCATGGTCGCCAGAAACGCGGATTTTGCGTCACTCGCAGCGAGCGCGCTCCGGTAGAGTTGCGCGTTGTCGATGGCGATTGCCGCCCGAGTGGCCAGCTCCGTTGCGAGCGCCAGGTCCGTCTCCCCATACCGCCGGCCTTTGTCGGTGCTGATAAGGGTGAGCGCGCCGAGCGTCCGGCCCCGCGCGATCATCGGCACTACGAGCGCTGACCTGATCTGCAGCTCACGCATGATGGCGAGGTGCTCGGCGTCTCGCGCGCCGGCTTCCAGCATCTGTTCGGAGATCTCAGCATAGATCTCGGGCTGACCCGTTCGAATTACATGCCCGACTCCAGTGGGTCCGTCGTAGTCGGGCGGGTACCGTTTGTTCAGTTCCTTTGCCCATCTGATCTGCGCATCATCCTTGTGCGACACCACAACCTGGCGCACCCGTCCAGTCGACTCGACAAGATCAACGGCGCACCAATCCGCAAGCTCGCCGACGGCGAGCTTGGCGACCGCCTCGAGGGTCTTCTCGTAGTCGAGCGTCGAGGCGAGGACGCGGCTCGCATCGTTGAGCAGCTGGGCACCCTGCTGCTCGCGCTTTCGATGCGTGATGTCGCGACTGAACGCCATCACCACGCCGCTCAGCGGAACAATGCTGATCTCCATCCAGGCGTCGAGAGCGGGAGCATACTCTTCGTAGTCGACGACATTCGATTCGCGGACCGCGCGCAATGCCTCCGTCTCGAATCTCGTGCCCCTCAACTGCGGCATCACGTCCCAAACGCGTTTCCCGATCACCTGTGATGCGTCGATCCCGCTCGCCGAAAGTAACCGCGAGGCGCCCGGGTTTACGTATGTCCACCGCCATTCGGAATCGAAAACGTTGGCGGCGTCGGGAAGATTCGCGAGAACCCTCTCGAATCGGAGCCGCGCGCCCTCGGCGGCGTCTCGTGCCTCCTCGGCCGCACTGGTAGTCTGGTTGAGCGCGTCATTGGTCGACTTGAGATCCTCGGCGGTTGCCTCGAGCTCCGCGGCCTGCGATTCCAGCTCGACTGCCTGCATCTCGAGCTCCTCGGACTGGCGCTCGAGATCCTCGTTCACGCCCGTGAGCGCGGTGTTGGCCGTATCACGCTCCCGCAATGCCCGGGCGAAGGCAAAGTTGATGAGAGCGCTCACCAGCAACGCGATGATTCCGGCTGCGCCAACCGCGAGCGATGCGCTGCGCACGCTCCGTCGTTCGGCGAGGCGTCTCTCGGCCAGCACCGCCTTCTCACGAGCCTGCAAATCCGCCACGATACCGCGAAGCTGATCCATCTTTGCCTTTCCAGCGAGCAGTCGATTGGCGCTCGCCGCCTCGTCCACCGCGCCTTTCCGGCGCAGCGCGATGGCCGTATCGAGAAGCGCGAAACGGTCGGGGATGAGTCCTTCTATTGTATTGACTCGCGCGCTCTGCGCCGGCTCACCTCGCACCAGCCGGCTCAAGGAATCCAGCGAGCGCTCGATGTCCGCGCGAGCGCCGAGATACGGTTCGAGAAATTCCTCGTTGCCCGTCAACAGGAAGGCACGCTGTCCGGTCTCCGCGTCAACGGTGCGGGTGAGAAGAGCGTCGGACGTTTCGACGATCCCGTGACTGCGCCCAACTTCCTGGACATCCTCGACCACGCTCCGCGCCCGCTCATACGCAAGCGCGCCGACGAGCAGTACTAGAACCGCCGGAACGAGCGCCAGAGCACGACGCTCCACCGCGCCAGAAAGTCTGAGGGCCAAGCGGGAATTCTCTCCTGTGAAGTGTGATGCGCTAACTCGCGATCTTCACCAAATCGTTCGCGAAAAAGCGAATCCTTGGCGACTTTCGGGCCAACGCGTTGGACAAACGGCATGGGGCCGGATTTTTGCTTCATCGACGGCATGCTCTGTCAGACATCTCGACGACTCCTCCGCGCCTCGGCATTTCTCTGGGTGCTGACGGGTTGCGGCACGCGCGCGCACATCGAGGCCAGGAATTCCGCTCTCACGCTCGCCCCCACCTGCGCCAACGCGGTCCCGGTTTACTCCAGCAGCGCCGACGTGCCGTACGACTACTACGAAGTCGCTTTGATCACCGCCGAGGGTAACTCGGTTTACACCGGCAATGGCGATGTGCTCAAGTCGGTCCGCAAACAGGCGGCAAGCGTCGGCGCGAACGGCGTGGTGGTCGATTCGCTCCGCGCGACTCACGCCACCGTCAAGATCCTCGGCGCCGCGGTCGGCGGCAACGACGCCGAGCGCAAGGCGCGCGCTATCGCGATATGGATGCCAAGCGACACTGTCCGCGTGCGCGAAGCGTGCACAGGAAGGTGACAGCTGTCGCCTGGCTATCGATGGTCGCGGCAGCCGGTTGCAGGGATAGCGCGTGGTCTCCGATGGGAAGCGCGGAGGTGGTGCTCTCGGAGATAAAGCTGGGTGGCGCGCCTGAGGTTTCGAAGCGAATCGATGCCGACGAGAACTTTGGCCGTTCGGTGATGACCGGCATCTCCAGCGGCGACAGCTTGTGGCTCAAGGTCGCCGACAAGCTTACTCCGGCTTCTGCCGCCGCCGAGGCCACCATTTCCATCGCGTTGGCCTCAGCCCTGCCCCGCTCGCCCGACAAGGTTCTCGCGCTCGTCGGCGACAAGTATCCCATCGAGGAAGTGTGCGGCATCCCGTTTCTCAAAGGCGATTCCCTGCTCGTGACCACCTATCACGACGAGGCGATTGCAGCTCTCGCCCGGGTGCAAGCTGCCTCGTTGTCCGCCACCCGCGATGGTTGTCGCGCCGCCCTCGACGATGCGCGTGAGCGCCGGCTCGAGCGCATCAACCCGTCCTACATCGTGAGGAACAAGCCGGTGGCGCCGCCGCGCCGGCCGAGGAAGACGGCGGTCAAGCCGCCCCAACCCGTTGCGGCGCCCCAACCTGTTACGGTGCCCCAACCCGTTACCCCGCATGACACTAGCTCGTCCCGTTGACGCACGAAGGACATCCCGGACTATCCGGGATTCTTGCGTTGCGCAACCGGAACCAGCGTCTGAACGGCGGCCGATCGGCCCGGCATGGGCGCTTCCAAAATCCAGGAGTTGTTTTGAAGCGTTCACTTTTCGCAGTTGCCCTCTCGGGCATGGCGCTCGTCTCGCTCCCGTTTGCGGCGCGTGCTCAGGTGTCGGCGGTAGCAAAGCCGTTTCAGTTCGGAATTGCCGCGGGTGCGGCGCTCCCTATGGACCAACTGAAGGATGCAACCGACATGGGATTCAACGTCACGGGAACTATCGGCTTCAATCCTCAGCTAATTCCGCTCGGGATCCGGGTCGATGTCGCCTACAACAGCTTCGGCATCAAAGGCTCGTTCAACATCCCCGGCAACATCCACTTCACTAGCGTGACGGGCAATCTCGTCTGGAGCATCCCCTCAACGGTGGTCTCGCCTTATTTCATCGGCGGCGCTGGGCTGTACAACGCGGCGGCCGACATTCCCGGGTTTTTCAGCGGATCGAACAACAAGTTCGGATTCAACATCGGGGGCGGCATCAAGATGCCACTGAGTGGATTCGACACCTTCCTCGAAGCCCGGTACAATCAGGTTCAAGGCAATGGCGGATCGGCGAAGTTCATTCCGATCACTTTCGGATTGATGTTCTAAACTTCCGCGCAATGTTGTAAAGAAACGGGAGAGGGCGAAAGCTCTCTCCCGTTTTTGCGTGCTCCACTGTAACCTGGCGCCCGATTCAGCCATACTCCATAGGGACGCTCACCTCGGCGTCCTAGTCGATCGCTTACTGATCTGGAGCTGAATGCGCGTTCTCGTAGTCGATGACGATGCCGGGCTACTCAAGCTGATCACCCGCGTGCTCCGAGACGAGGCGTACGCGGTAGACACGGCATCGACCGGCGAGGAAGCGCGGACGCTCGCGCTTGTGAACGACTACGACGGAATAGTCCTCGATCTCCAGCTGGGGGATCGACACGGATTTGAGATTCTCCAGGAGCTGAGGCGGAACGGACGTCACACTCCCGTGCTCCTCTATTCCGGGCT
>JADGQU010000001.1 GCA_017881545.1 Gemmatimonadaceae bacterium | reverse complement strand
CACCGGCCCCGAGGGGTGCATTTTGAGAAGTCGTACACCATCGGCGCGAACCCGGACATCGGTCACGAGCGGGCTCGTCAAACGGCTCGCGACGATTCCTACCGCGCGCTCAACTGACTCTTCCGGACGCACGAAGCTGGCGGTGCCGCGACCCTCGAGCGCCAGTTGCTCGATCAGTGAAATATCGAGATCGGCACCCACACCAAAGGTGAACACCCTGCGCGATCCACGTTGCTTTGCGACATTCCCCGCAATGACCGAAGCATCGCGCTCCCCCACCGTCGGCTGGCCATCGGTGAGGAACAGGACGATAGGAAGTCTCCCTGCCTGAACCGGAGCGGACAACGCCTCGTCGAGCGCGCCCGAGATGTTGGTCGATCCCTCGGCATCCAGCTGATCGAGATATCGGTCCGCCGCTCGAAGATTTTCGATGGTCGCGGTGGAGAAGTCGTTCCGAAACGTGCGGACATCACTAGAGAAGTCAATCAGACGGAACCGGTCCATTGGCGACAGCGTGCGCAATATCTGCTTGCCAGCCGCGCGTGCCTGTTCGATTTTCTGGCCGCTCATCGAACCCGACACGTCGATGACAAATGTGAGATCACGAGGCACAGGGCGCGGACGAACAGCGGGCGGCGCCAGCGTGATCAGCGCGAAGCCATCGCCGTTTCCGGGCGCGTTCGCCAATAGCGAGATCGCCGCACTGGTCGAGCGACGAATGGGGATGAGGAGCGTGACCTCTCCGCGCGCGTCCCTCACCTCCACTCGCCGCATCGATCCACGACGATAGGACGCAAATGAGCGATCGTCATCGCCCGAGCTCTCCGACCCGTAACCCCGCTCGTAGATCGAGTGGGTCGGAGAATACGCCGTGCCGTACATTGGATCATTGGGGTAGGTAAGCACGAAGGACGTGCGTCCCTCAGGCTCCTGATTCATCTCCCGCTGATTCAACCGCATTCCACGGAAATAATCCACTCACAGCGCATCGCCCTCGCGCTGAGCGACAGTCTGAAAGCGCACCACCACCTTCTTCTCTTCGCCCGGAGCAATTGGAAAGATTCTCGCGCGCAGCAGGCCATACCCCATCCACTCGAGCAGCGCGGGATCGCGTTGCCGGCGGACGATCTCCTCGTAGATCTGCCGTGCACGGTCCGCGCTCATCGTCTCGCCGGCTACCATCTCGCCATTGATCGAGAGCTTCAGATCCTGGAACGCAGCCCCCTTCGGCAGCGGAAACATGAAATCCGCTTCGCCTACCCTGCTTCCGCGATTGACGAACGTCTCGGTGATCTCGTAGCGCAGAACGCGATCGACGAGATCGACCCGCACGTCACTGCTCTGTCGTACTACGTCGGGCGACACGATGCCGCACGCCGGCATCACGCAGGGTCTTCCCGGCGAGCACGGCGGCGGAACAGGACAAGGCCATGGACGCGGTGGTCCTACGATTTGCGCGGAGGTGAACGCGGGGATGCCGAGAGCGAGTGCGAGAAGGAATGAGCGCATGAGACACCAGTAGAAGAAGGTTCTACTGTGGGACGTGGGTCAGCGCTTCACTTGCACACCCGCGCCCTAACCTTGGTTTTTCGCAGAGGCTAGGGCCCGCTAGCCGCAACTAAGTCGTCTTGGGACGCCTTTTTCGCCGTTTTTGCAGGTCCCGCCGCTCATCGACCCTCACCGCCAGCAATCGACGGTCGGCTCGAACCATCATCTCCTCGAACGATTCTCCCTTCCGGCGCGCAGCCCATCCCATTGAGAACGGCACCGGTGCGGACGTCGGCCCGGCGGCGCGCAGTCGCTCCGCGACATTGTCAGTCTGATCCTCGCCGGCATCGGTCAGCACTACCAGGAATTCGTCGCCGCCCACTCGCACAACCGCCTCCTCTGCCCGCACGTGACGCATGAGGAATCGCGCCATCTTCACCAGCACTCCATCGCCCTCGGCGTGGCCATTCGTGTCGTTGTACTGCTTGAAGTGGTCGATATCGAGGTAGATGCACCCCCACTCCCCCTTCGGGTGCGCCTCGCATTGCCGCATGACGGTGTTCAGATACCGCCGGTTGTAGCAGCCAGTGAGTGGATCCCGGATGCTCAGCTCGAGGAGCTGCGTCTGCAGCTCCTTCCGGCGGGTGATGTCGACGAGAATTCCGTAGCAGTATTTCTCCCCGGTCTTCGGATCCACCGAGAGAAACGCACTGTCCACCACCGTTCTTACCTCACCATCGCGGCGCGTGAGCTGGAATTCCGAGTCTCTGACCGACCCATCACGCTCGAGCAGCGCGATTTCTCTTGCTCGTACTTCGGGTCTCACGAAATCGCTGGTGCGATACCCCTTCAAGTCCTCCAGCGAATCGACCCCGTGCATTTCGAAAAACGCGGGGTTGGCATCGACGATCTCGCCATCCATCGTCGTGATGTAAATTCCTTCCTGCAGCCTCATCGCGAGCTCGCTGAGGGTGTGCGGATCGCTCAGGCTGCGAAAATGTCTTGCCTTCTTTGGCTTCAATGAGTGCTGGGGACGGCTCAAATAAATGCTTCGGCGACGGCATGTCCGTCGCCTTTGTTGAGGGGGAGGGTGGAGGTATTATGTCACCGCGGAGACAGCAGGAACAGGAGTATTTTCCCCCTGAACCAAAGCTGAGCAAGAATCGGTAAGATGACTTTCCGGACTACCGGCATTCATCACGTCACCGGTATCGCAAGCGATCCGCAGAGAAATCTAGATTTCTATGCCGGTATCCTCGGATTGAGGCTCGTCAAGCGCACTGTAAACTTCGACGACCCAACCACTTATCACTTCTATTTCGGCGACGAGTCGGGAACCCCGGGCACCATTCTGACCTTCTTCCCCTGGCCGGATGCGCGTCGTGGCAGACAGGGTGGCGGCCAGGTCGCCGTCACATCGTTTTCGATCCTTCCGAGCTCCGTCGGCTTCTGGATCGAACGGCTGATCAAGAAGAGAGTGGAGTTCGAGCAGCCCGTCGCGCGCTACGAGGACGAGCGCGTCATTGCGTTCAAGGACCACGAAGGATTCATGGGCGAGCTGGTCGCGCACCCCGCGGCGGCCGCTCACACGGGTTGGTCCGGTGCGGGAGTGGCCGCCGAACACGCAATCCGGGGGATTTACTCTGTCACGCTCTGGCTCGATGCCAATGACCTCACCGGACAGCTTCTCACCAACACGCTTGGATTCAAGCTGGTACGTGAACAGGGAAGCATTTTTCGCTACGCGAGCGGAGACGGTGGGCCCGGGACGATCGTGGACCTGCGTTGTGTGCCGGGCATCTGGGGCGGCGTGTTGGGAGCGGGGATAGTACACCATGTCGCATTCCGATGCGCCACCGAAGCCGAGCAGATGAGCGTTCGCACAGAGCTCACCTCCCTCGGCTACAACGTCACGCCTCAGCTGGACCGTGACTACTTCAAGTCGATTTACTTTCGCGAGCCCGGAGGAGTTCTTTTCGAGATCGCGACCGATGGTCCCGGATTCGCGGTCGACGAGCCCATCGATTCGCTCGGCCAGTCGCTCAAGCTCCCGGGCTGGCTCGAGCCCCGAAGATTCGAGATCGAGGCACTCCTCCCCAACATCCACACGCCACTCGAGCTGCACGGCCCCAATGCATGACTGAAGATCTCGGATTCACTCACCGCTTCGTGCCGGCGGAGGATTCGTCGTCCGGCGAGACGCTCATTGTGCTCCACGGCACGGGGGGAGATGAGAACGATCTGATCGGCATCGGACAGGCGATCGCTCCAGGCGCCGCCATTGTGAGCCCGCGCGGAAACGTTCTGGAGAACGGAGCTCCGCGCTTCTTCAAGCGGCTCGCCGAAGGTGTGTTCGACCCGAAGGAAGTCCACTCGCGTGCTGTCGAGCTGGCCCGATTCGTTCGCGGCGCGGTCGTCACATATCGACTCGATTCAACCCGTGTTTTCGCGCTCGGATACTCCAACGGTGCCAACATCGCATCGACAGTGATGTTCATCGAGCCGGGGATCCTCCGGGGCGCGATTCTCTTCCGACCCATGCTCGTGTACGAACCGGTCAAAAAGAACGATCTCACGGGCTCGGCTGTGTTCATCTCCGCTGGTCGCATGGATCCCATCGTTCCCGCAGCGAGCGTCGAGCGATTGGCTGAGCTTTTCGAAGCAGCGCATGCGGAAGTCACTCTCAAATGGCAGCTTTCCGGTCACAATCTGGTGCCCAGTGAAATACGCGAAGCGGCCGAGTGGCTCGCACTGCGTCACACGCGGGTATGAGCTAGTTTCAGATGAGAACCCATTTGGCGCTACACACGCCGCGCATTTGTACGCTCTACCTCACACCTCGCACCTACCACCTCGCACCTCCAACCTTACTCTTCTCGCAGTAGTTTTTTTCTTTTTTCACCTGCCGCACGCTTCTAGATGCCTGATCCAACCAATACAGCGACCGCTCCGCGGTCGACAGCTTCTTCCGCTTCAGGACCTGGCCAATCGCTGGAGGATCTCTGCATCAACGCAATCAGGGTTCTCGCGATGGATGCCGTTCAGAAAGCGGACTCCGGCCACCCCGGCACTCCAATGGCGCTGGCGCCGCTCGCCTACGTTCTCTGGACCCGGCACCTCCGGTACAACCCGGCCGATCCCAATTGGCTCAATCGTGATCGCTTTGTATTGTCGGCGGGACACGCGTCGATGTTGTTGTACAGCGTGCTCCACCTCACCGGCTACGATCTTACACTCGATGACCTGAAGCAATTCCGGCAGTGGGAGAGCAAGACGCCGGGACACCCTGAGCTCGGCCACACTCCCGGCGTCGAGACGACAACCGGCCCGCTGGGTCAGGGAATCGGCAACTCGGTTGGCATGGCGGTGGCCGAGGCGCACATGGGCGCGGTGTTCAACCGCGACCAGAAGATCATCGATCACCACGTGTACTTCATCGCCAGCGATGGCGACATGATGGAGGGCGTCTCCCACGAGTCGGCGTCATTCGCCGGACACGTAAAGCTCGGCAAATTGATCGGCTTCTACGACGACAATCACATCACGATCGAGGGCGATACCGCGCTCACGTTCAGCGACGACACCGGCGCCAGGTTCGAGGCCTACGGCTGGCACGTGCAGCACGTCGCCGACGTCAACGATCTCGCCGCGCTCAATCTCGCGATCGATGCGGCCAAGGCCGAGACGTCGAAGCCGTCGCTGATCGTTGTTCGCTCGCACATAGGCTACGGCAGTCCCAACAAGCACGACACCGCCGAAGCGCACGGCTCCGCATTGGGCGTGGACGAGATCGCTCTCACCAAAAAGGCGCTCGGCTATCCGTCGCTGGAGCCGTTCTACGTAGCGCCGGAAGCTCTCCGCTATTGGCGCGAAGCCGGGAAGCAGAGAGCGAAGCTTCAGGATGAGTGGAAAAAGACCTACGCCGCTTACACGGCTGCCAATCAAGCTCTCGCGAAGGAGCTGGAGCGCCGGCTTCGCGGTGATTTGCCGGACGGCTGGGAAGAAGCAATCCCGGTGTTCACGGCAAAGGACGGAAACGTCGCGAGTCGAGCGGCCTCGGGCGTCGTCATCAACGCCATCGGCAAGAAGATACCGGAGTTGATGGGAGGCTCCGCCGATTTGGCAAGCTCCACCAATACCATCATCAAGGGCGAGCCAAGCTTCTCCGCCGAGAGTTACGCCGGCCGCAATTTCCATTTTGGGATTCGCGAGCACGGGATGGGATCGATCATGAACGGGATGTCCCTCTTTGGAGGCATCATTCCCTACGGTGCGACGTTCCTGATCTTCTCGGATTACATGAGGCCGCCGGTGAGGCTGGCATCCATCATGGACCGCCACGTCATCTACGTTTACACGCACGACTCGATCGGCCTCGGCGAGGATGGACCCACGCATCAACCCATCGAGCAGCTGAGCGCACTGCGTGCAATCCCGCACTTTACGCTCATCAGACCAGCTGATGCCTCGGAAACAGCAGAGGCATGGCGAGCTGCGCTCAAGCACAAGGGCCCGGTTGCGCTCGTGCTGACGCGCCAAAAGCTTCCCTTCATCGACCGGTCGAAGTACGGCCCAGCCGGTGGATTGGCGCGCGGTGCGTACGTGCTCGCGGACGCGCCCGGTGGCGCCCCTCAGGTCGTTCTCATGTCGAGCGGCTCCGAGGTCTCGTTGATTCTCGCCGCTCAGGATAAACTGGCCGCCGACGGAATTCGTGCCCGTGCCGTGAGCATGCCGAGTCACGAGCTTTTCGCGAGGCAGGATCAGGCGTATCGTGATAGCGTGTTGCCGAAGGGCGTGAAGCGCATCGCGATCGAGGCCGCGCATCCGATGTCCTGGTACCGTTGGGTGGGAGACGACGGCGTCATCATCGGACTCGAGCGTTTTGGTGCATCAGCTCCTGCTCCCACTATCTACGAACACCTCGGCATTACATCGGCTCGAGTGGTCGAAACCGCGAAGCAACTAGTGGGGAAGAAATAGTTACTTACGCCAGTATGAAGGCTTCCAGCTTACAAGCTGCACCGCTAACGGCTCCCTGCTTTGGTTTTGTGGATGCCGGATCGCTACGTGATCCGTCCCCTGAGGTAGTCTAGTGGACGGTAACGAGCCACTACTCCGCGACATCAGCGTCACGCTCAATCCCGACACGCCAGAATGGCCGGGCGACACCCCATTCACTTGCGGGTGGGCCTCCTCGATAGCGGCGGGCGCTAGCGTCAACGTGTCGTCCTTCACGTCGAGCCCGCACATCGGCACCCACGCCGACGCGCCGCTCCATGTTCGAGAAGGATGGTCGGGCTCGCACGAGCTGTCACTCGACGCATTCTTCGGCCCCGCGATCGTCGTCGATGTCTCGACCCTCAACAAGGAGATCGAGATCGAGGATCTGGAGAAGATTCAATCGTTGCCATTCGTCGAGCGCCTGCTGTTGCGGACCGGCCGCACGATCGCCAGCGGTGCTTTTCCCGAGGATTGGCCAACGCTCTCCGAAACATGCGTCAGGACCTTGCTCGGGCGTGGGCTCCGCCTGCTCGGTGTCGATTCCCCATCGGTGGATCAGAGAGAAAGCAAGAATCTCCCCGTCCACATCATGCTCTTCTCCGGAAATGCCGCGATTCTGGAGAACCTCGACCTGAGAAGGGTTACGCCCACCATGTACGAGCTGATGGCATTTCCGCTCAAGCTCATGGCTCTCGACGCCGCTCCGGTGCGCGCGGTTCTGCGGCAGATCGTCGTCTAGGCGTTCATGCGAGTAGAGCAAAGATGACAGGCGTGCTGAAACGACGAGGCCGCCACTGAATGAGTCAACGAGCTTGATGTTGATTCTGCTCCCCCGGCTATTGGTAACGATGCTCAGACGCGCAGTTTTCTATTTCCTTGCACTGGCATTGTTGGCCGTCCTGATCGAGGGGCAGCAGCAGCGGTCGAAGCGCGCGAAAAGATCTTCCAAAACGCACGCGCAACGTGCCAAACACAAGCCGGCCAAACCTCCGATAACCGGCTTCGTCACCGACTCAGGCGGCCGGGAGCTGATCGTCCGCCTGCTCGACATCGGGCAGGGCGATGCCACCTACATCAGGAATGGCTCGAGCAGGGTGATCATCGACGGCGGCCCCGATCCCGTCGCGTTTGGACGATACCTCGATTCGCTCAATCTCGACAACTCGACGATCGACGTGGTGATTCTCTCGCACCAACATCTCGATCACTACAGCGGCCTTCGCGAGCTGTTCAGGACCTCGCGGCACATACACGTGCGCTATTTCTTGGAGAACAAGGATCCCGCTCCGGCTGTGACCCTTGCCGAGCTTCGTGATTCGATTCTGTCGCGAATGGATCGCGACAGCCTGATCTATCGCGACACCGACGATCCGTGCTCCGACGGACGCCCGATTTGCACCATCGCGATGACCGGTGGGGCGAAGCTTCACATCCTGGCGCCCTTCCCGGGTGGCGATGGGCCCAACAACCGCTCGACCGCTGTGAAATTGATCGGCCCTGACTCAGCTTCGTTCACAATGTGGCTCGCGGGAGATGCGGAGCACGAGGAGATCAGCTGGTTCGACAGCACCGGCTACAGCCAGAATCCCGGAATGCGTGTCAACGTGCTCAAGGCCGATCATCACGGTAGCTGCAACGGCGTCACACCACGCTACCTTGCTCTGACCGGCCCGCAGTGGATCGTCGCATCGCTTGGCGTGCACAACGCCTTTGGTCACATGCACAGCCAGGCAAAGAAGATCTACCGCGCTGCCGGCGCGCCCTGGTATCGAACCGACCAGAACGGCACGATCACCATCCGCTCACCCGGGACAGTCGGCGGTGGATTCACGATCACTCCGGAGCGCGCCGGAACCGATCTCGATGGGCCGAGTGACCGGGTGTCACGACAGCCTGGATGTGCGACGGAATGAGGTGGTCGGCCTGAGCTGGAGCGGGATGTCGCCGACGTGATCGCAGCTAAAGCTGGATGTCGCCCCCGCGATCATTCTTCGATTTTCTCGACACTTGTTGCGCCGATTCGTCGAGCGCTTTTTTCTTTGCGGCCGGATCGGTTTCGATCAGAAGCGCCGATTTTCCTTCGCTTCTGTCGTGAGTCACCGACAGCACATCGCCGTCCTTCACGCCTTCGGGCAATAGCCACGCGGGAATCGGCGTGACGGTTCGGCCGTCAACTTCGATCGACGCTGACCCCTCTTCGATCACATCGACGACCCACGTGTGCTTGGAATGTTTGCTCATGACTGTTTCTCCCACATGGTTGCCCGAACTCTCGAACCGGAAAACGAACGGTATCTGCGATGAAACATCGCGAATGGCAGCGGTTTGCAGAGTAGCACATGGCATGTCCTATGCGCCATTGCGCGTCCCCGAGCAGCACGACTCGCACCAATCACTGGACGAGATCCCCTATGCACAGCGACTCAGGTCACACGACCTCCGTCTGGATGGAAACCACCGAAGTTCCGCAGTTTCAACCGCTTACCCAGGATCTGCGCTCGAACGTCTGTGTTGTGGGAGCCGGAATCGCCGGCATGACCACGGCCTACCTCCTCGCGCGCGCAGGTCGCGCCGTGGTGCTGATCGATGACGGGCCAATCGGTGGCGGCGAGACGAGCCGCACCACCGCTCACCTCACTTCCGCGCTCGATGATCGCTACTACAACATCGAAAAGATGCACGGCGAGGAAGGCGCCAGAATGGCGGCCGAGAGTCACATGTCGGCGATACATCGAATCGAAACCATAGCGTCGATGGAAGACATCGACTGCGATTTTCAGCGCGTCGAAGGTTTCCTCTTTCTCGGCGGCGAGAGCACGCGCAAGGATCTCGAACGTGAGCTCGAAGCGACGCAGCGCGCCGGAATAACCGATACCCAGCTCGTCGATCGCATCCCGTTCGGATTCTGGGATAGTGGGCCCGCGCTTCGCTTCCCCCGGCAAGCCACCTTTCACCCGCTCAAATACCTGAAGGGTCTGGCCCGTGCGATTCTTCGTGACGGCGGCAAGATCTACACTGGAGTGCACGCGGAGAAGATCGAGGATGGCGTACCCGCGCGAGTGACGACGAGCGATGGCCACGTCATCAGCGCTGACAATGTCGTCGTTTGCACCAACACTCCGGTCAACGACTGGCTCATCATACACAGCAAGCAGGCCGCGTATCGCACCTATGTGATCGGCGCGCGAATTCCGAAGGGGTCAGTCCCGCAGGGACTATACTGGGATACCCCCGATCCCTATCACTACATCCGCCTCCAGCACGCCGAGGACAAATCCGGGCACGAGCTGGACTACGACATCCTGATCGTCGGCGGAGAGGATCACAAGACAGGACAGGCTCAGGACACCGAAGACAGATTCGCGCGCCTCGAGCAATGGACCCGTGAGCGTTTTCCGATGATCGAGCGTGTCAACTACCGCTGGTCGGGCCAGGTGATCGAGCCTGTCGACTACCTGGCGTACATCGGCAAGAATCCCGGCGGCGACGAGCACATCTGGATCGCCACCGGCGATTCCGGAAATGGTATGACCCATGGGACGATTGCGGGCATCATCCTCAACGAGTTGGTGCAGGGACGCAAGCACCAGTGGGCTCGACTCTACGAGCCTTCCCGCGTCAAGCTCCGCGCAACCCCGGAATACACGAAGGAAAACATCAACGTCGCGGAACAATACAAGGACTGGTTCACAGGCGGTGATGCCGTCGACGTCGCGGCGATCAAGCCGGGTGAAGGAGCCGTCGTAGGTCGCGGTAGAGGGAAGATCGCGGTTTACCGCGACGAGAGGGGCGAGATCCACCGGCTCTCAGCTGTGTGCACCCATCTCTATTGCATCGTTCGCTGGAACGACACCGAGCGAACGTGGGACTGCCCGTGCCACGGATCACGCTTCGATCCGTACGGCAAGGTCGTCAACGGCCCCGCTATAGTCGGGCTTTCTCCTGCTTCTCCTCAATCGCAGCCGGAGAAGGAGAAGGACGCAGCAACGCAGTGACCTTGTGATGCTGGCCATCATCGACCAGTCCGATCGCTTTCTCGGCCGGTTTTCCGTCCACCGTTAATTCAACGCTGCCGCTTTGCAGGCCGTCTGGATTCTCGACGGTGATTTCGTAGGTCGCCGACTTGAAGCGGTAATCGATGGTGAATTTCTTCCATCGTGCGGGAATGCATGGCTCGATGAACAGCTCCTCACCGCGCTGCCGGAAGCCCAGTATCCCTTCGAGAGCCGTCCGATACATCCAGCTCGCCGAGCCGGTGTACCACGTCCAACCGCCGCGCCCGAGATGGCCTTTCGCGGTATACACGTCGGCCGCGACGACATACGGCTCGACTTTGTAGATCTCGACCCCCTTCGCGCTGTCGGAGTGCGTGATCGGATTCAGCATCTGGAACAGCTCGAACGCCCGATCGCCGTCTCCTTGTAACGCCGTCGCCAGCACGGCCCACAACGCCGCGTGCGTGTACTGGGCTCCGTTCTCGCGCACACCCGGCAAATAACCCTGAATGTAGCCGGGATCGTGCGTCGTCTTGTCGAATGGCGGCGTGAGTAACAGGATGAGCCGCGCATCTTCGCGCACCAGATGCTTGTTCAGCGATTGCATCGCGATCCTGGCTCGGTCCGGCCTCCCCGCGCCTGAGATGACACTCCAGCTCTGGGCGATCGAGTCGATCTTGCATTCGTCGCTCGTGCGCGACCCAAGCGGAGAGCCATCGTCGAAGTATGCCCGCCGATACCATTCTCCATCCCAGGCCGAGGCCTCGACCGCTTCGGCGTAGCCATCGGCTTTCGCCAGCATTTCGTCGCGGACCGCCGTGTCTCCGCGTCGCTCGGCGTGAACGGCAAACTTGCGCAGCGTTGAAATCAGGAACCACGCGAGCCACACGCTCTCCCCCTTTCCCTCAATTCCGACCCTGTTCATTCCGTCATTCCAGTCACCGCTGCCGATGAGCGGAAGACCGTGAACGCCCGCGGTGCACGCCTTTCTCAGCGCGCGAACGCAGTGGTCATAGATGCTCCCAACCTCGGTGCTGATCTTCGGTAGGTCGTAGATCTCATGCTCGTCCGGGTTAAGCAGCCGCATCGTCAGGTAGGAAACTTCGACGTCGAATACTCCGCGATCACACGAGACGTTTACGTAGTGGTCGATGACGTATGGGAGCCAAACCAGATCGTCCGAGAAGCGGGTTCGTACGCCCCGGCCGGTCTGCGGATGCCACCAGTGCTGGACATCGCCTTCCACAAATTGGCGGGATGCGGCTCGAACGATGTGCTCTCTCGCAACCTCGGCGTCCGCATACACGAACGCCATTACATCCTGCAGCTGGTCGCGGAAGCCGAATGCGCCGCTAGACTGATACAACGCCGTTCGCGCCCACATGCGGCACGACAGCGCCTGGTACAAGGACCACCGGTTCACCATCAAGTCGAATGTAGGCTCGGGCGTCTTGACCTTGACGGCGCTGAGTCTCTCTTCCCAGTCCTGGATGTTCGAATCGATTGCCCGTTTTGCATCCGCGGCTGTGCGATTTCGCGCGATGATATCCCGAACGGCATCCTCGCCTTCGGCTGCCCCGAGAAGCATGACGATTTCGCGCGTCTCCCCCGGCTCGATCGTCACGCTCACTTGGAGCGCGCAGCACGGATCGATCGTCGCACCGATCGCTCCGGACAATCCCGCACGCTCGAGCCCCGCGGGGCTGGAGATCGTCCCGTTTCTGCCGAGGAACTCGCGCCGGTCAGCAGTATAGTAGGCGACCCGCTCGCTGATCGATGCAAAGGCGACTGTTTCGGCGAACTGGTCGTCGAAATAATTGCGTGCGAACATCGACTGTGTGGCTTCGTCGAAGCTCGTCCGAATTTGATACTGCGTCGTCTCGCGATTTACGCCGAGCACCCATTCCACATACCACGTGATCGTGAGCTTCTTCCGTGCGGATCCATCATTTCGAAGAGTCAGGATGCTGATCTTCACCGGATCTTTCTGATCGACGCCGAGTCTGAAGGAGCTCGAGAGCCCTTTGTGGGTGTGATCAAAAACCGAGTAGCCCGCGCCGTGTCGAACCTTGTAAGGAGTCGGCTCGCGGATCGGACGCGATGTCGCCGTCCACAGGTCGCCGTTCGCATCGTCGCGAAGAAAGACGCAGTCACTCGATGGATCCCGCACCGGATCGTTGTGCCACGGTGTGAGGCGATAGAAGAAGCTGTTCCCAGCCCAGGTCGTGCCGCTCCCACCTTCGCTCACGATGAAGCCGGCCACCGGGTTCCCGACGACGTTGATCCACGGCGCGGGCGGCAGGTCGCTGCCCGTCAGATGGATCTCATACTCACCGGCTTCGTTGAATCCGCCGAGTCCGTTGAAGCACTGGAGGCCGGTGCCTGGATCAGCTGTCTCTGCGTGAATTGCCACCGTGCCGAGAGGCACGATGTCGCGATTCATGATTTCGAGCTTGGGGGGATATCTGTCCTCGACTCCCGGGAACTCGAGGAAGTTTCCAAGTCCCAGGCCGTCGCAGTTGACCTGCACGCGCGCCATTGCCTTGAGAAGCGTGATGTCTTCGGGCTTGAGGAGATCCGCTCGCCGGATGAACACCCCACCCGGTCGGTCGAGCAGTCCCGCCTCGCTGGACGCCATCGCCGTTGCCAGCAGCTCGTCGCTCAGCTCCTGCATGTACGTCGCTGGATGCACGTTCAGAATCACCAGGTCGCAGGTGATTCCCTTGAGCCTCCAGTAGTGGTGCGTCCTCAGCAGCTGCCTCACGCTCGGCATTCCGACAGGGCTGTCTATCGTCGCGAGAAGAATCGGCCAGTCGCCAGAGATGCCGAGGGTCCACAGTGCCTGTTGTCCGAGTTTGTTCTCCTCGACGGCGCTCTGCGCCGGCCGGAATCCCGGGTGCGGGAACATCAAGTGGCCGGCGAGATCCTGGTACAGAGCCGCATCGGCGGGAGCGATCCCCAGATCACGCAGCTCCGCCTGCGCCTGCGCCCACGACAGGTCGAGGGCGCGCCGAGCGCTGTACGGATCGTGATACAGGTCGGCCAGCTGTATCGCGCGCTCTTTTTGTTCCGTGACGAACGTCGTGAACGCAACGTGCGCCGATCCGCCGGGTGGAATCCGCACCTTCACGCGCAGCGAGAAGATCGGATCGAGCACCGCGCCTACCGTTCCCGTCAGTTGCGCACCTTCATCGAGCGCTTCCGCATTCCTCACCGACCGTCCGCGGCCGACGAATTTCGCGCGATCAGTCTCGCACGTGACCTTCCCCATGAGCTCCGGTCCGCACGCCACCACGTGCGCGCACCAGATCGCCGCCTCGGTGGCCGAGCGCGAACGCCGCGTAGCCAGCAAAGCTGCCTTCCCTTCCAGGAATTCCGTCTGCACGAAAAGATTGGCGAACGCGGGATGGCCACGGTCGGTATCAGGCGGCGCCAGCACTACCTCGGAGTAACTTGTCAGCTCGATATCACGCGGCTGCAGCGACCTGTTCGTCAGCATCACGCGCCGTACTTCCGCCGCATCGTCGGACGCGACTGCAATTTCCGTAACGGTATCGATGTCGCCGTCGCGACGAATGAACGTGATGCGGTCGCTCGCGAACAACACGCGATACCACTGCGGCTCCGTCCCCGATGGTTGGTGCGCGGTCGACCAGACGTGGCCCGTGCTCAAGTCCTTCACGTAGCACCATTGTCCGTAGTTGTCGCGCGTCGAGTCGTGACGCCACCGGGTAACAGCGAGATTTCCGTAACGGCTGAATCCGCCGCCCGCATTCGTGATCAGCGTCGTGTACGGTACGTTGCCGAGGATCCCGACAACCGGCTGCGGGGTGTGCGGCGTCTCGATCTCGCGCACCGCCGGTTTCTCCATCTCGCTCGGCACCCTCGCGGCATCGTCGCCTTGAACATCCTGCACCGTGAGCCGGCGCGGGATCCTCTCCTGCAGCACGAGCTCCGCCGAGCGCACGAGTGGATCGAGGTGAAAGCGGCGCGGCCATATCTGCCGGTTGAGCGCGTTGGTGAGCGCGACGATGCTCATCCCGATGTGGTGCGCCATGAACGTGGCCACGATCGTCTTCCGGGAGCCCGGTGACGGCCTGGTGTAGTCCAGGGCGTCGCGGAACCCGTAGGGACCGAGCGCACCCTCCGCCTCGAGAGTCGTGAGATTCTTGAGTGATTGCCGCGGCTCGACCAGCATCGCCAGCACCGTCGCGTACGGCGCGATGACGAGCTCCTTGCTCAACCCGCGCTTGAGCGCGAGATCCGGAACTCCAAAGCCACGGTACTGGTAAGTGTGCGACCTGTCGCGTACGGCGTACGCGGATTCCGACACGCCCCACGGCACCCCACGCTCCGCGCCATAGGCGATCTGCCGCCTCACGCTTCCCTTGTGCGTCTGGTCGAGCAGCGTAAAAGGAAAGGTCTGCATCACCAGAGCCGGCATCAGGTACTCGAACATGCTGCCGCTCCAGGAGAGCAGCGTTCTAGTCCCCGCGGCGGCGGTGAGCGAGCGGCCCAGCCTGAACCAGTGATCGACCGAGACATCGTCCTTCGCGATCGCGATAAAGGACGCGAGCCGCGACTCGGAGGCGAGCAGATCGTAATAAGAGTTGTCGACAGTGTTGCTGCCGATGTGATACCCGATGGTGAACAGCTTTCGCTTGGTGTCGTAGAGAAAGCGGAAATCCATCTCCACCGCGTAGGCGTGCGCCCGCTCCGCGATCGCCTTCAGCCGCTTTGCATCCAGATCAGAGCACGCGGGATCCTTCAACATCTCGTAACAGGCCTGCTTGAGCGCGATTAGGTGTCCGGCGAAGTTTCCGCTGTCCACCGTCGAGACGTATCCCGGCTCGAGCACCCGCAGCTCGTTCAGGTCGTACCAGTTGAAGAAGTGGCCACGGAAGCGCCGCATCCGCTCGAGAGAGCGGAAAACTTTCTCAACCCGGTCGATCATGTCCGATCTGGTGATGAAGCCCAGGTCCACCGCGCTCACCGTCGAGAGAAGCTGGAGCCCGATGTTGGTCGGCGACGTGCGAAGCGCGAGGACCGGCTCAGGATCCTCCTGGAAGTTGTCGGGTGCGAGCCAGTGCGTCTCCTCCGTCACGAACTTCTCGAAGTACGTCCAGTGAAGTTTTGCGTATCGAAGCGCTGCCTGCCTCTCCGCCTCGGTCAGATGGATCTCGCCGAGAATTGCCGGCCGGCTGAGTGCGAACGCGATGCTTGGGCTTGCGAACCAGGCGAGCACCAACGGCAGGGTGCCCATGATGAACAGAAAACGCTGGTCGGAGGTCAGGCCGCCGCCGACCGTTACGTGAAAGCCGATGAGCGTGCCCAGAACCAGACACAACGCGGTAACCGGCCACATCTTGCGCCAGGTTTCGCGCTGAGATCCGACTCCGAGCGCGCGCTCGACCTGGGAGGCGGTTTGCCACTCGAGAAGATTCCGATGGCTGATGAACAGCCTGTACAGCGTGCGGACGATCCCGTCGGCGGATACGACCGCCTGATGCGGGAGGAAAGCGACAGCCAGGGCAAACTGTTGCCCGTTCGTGATGGCATCGCGCCCCACCGCCAGGTAGTACGCCAGCCACGACTGATCGCGCGGCGGCCGCAGCAGTGAGATCGTCAACGAGAAGAGCCAGGGGAACGCGATCACTACCAGCACGATTCCCGTCCACTGAACGATGGAGCCCGGAACCAGGAACCAGCCGATGATCAGCATCGACAGCTGAAAGATCTCGACCAGGCTTCGGCGCAGATTGTCGAGAATCTTCCAGTGCGAAATCGCGGACAGGCGGTTCTGCATCGGTCCGTCCGGACCTGGAACTGTGCCCTTCAGCCATCCGAGAAGCTGCCAATCGCCGCGAATCCATCGATGCTTGCGACGCGTGAACGTCAGATAGCGCGCCGGATAGTCGTCATACACTTGGATGTCGGTCGCCAGTCCCGCGCGCGTCCACGTTCCCTCGATCAGATCGTGGCTGAGCAGCGTGTTCTCGGGGAATCTCCCGTGCGTCGCTTCCTCGAACGCATCGACATCGTAAATCCCCTTTCCGGTGAAGCTGCCCTCACCGTAAAGATCCTGGTACACATCGGATACGGCGGTCGTGTAAGGATCGACACCCGGGTGACCCGAGTGGATCGACGCGAAGTAGGATTTGTGTGCGCTGGTAAGCGACACACCGACCCTCGGCTGAACGATTCCATACCCCTCGGTGATGCGTCCGATCTTCGGATCGTAGTGCGCGCGGTTGAGCGGATGTGCGATCGTTCCGACGAGAAGCTGCGCCGCGTCTCGCGGCAGCACCGTGTCCGAGTCGAGCGTTATGACGTAGCGGACGAACCCAAGCCTGCTCGTATCGCCGATGATCGTGGTGAACGCGTCCCCCGCTCCCCCACGCAGGAATTTGTTGAACTGGGCAAGCTTGCCACGCTTCCTCTCCCAGCCCATCCACACGTTCTGCTTCGGATTCCAGAGTCTCGGACGGTGAAAGAGGAAAAACACATCATCACCCGCGTTCCCATACCTCGCGTTGAGAGTCTTGATTCCCGCCGCAGCGGCCGCAAGAATCCCCTCATCGTCCGGCCTGTGCTCGGTTGGCGAGTCCGTAAAATCGCTCAGTATCGCGAATTGTAGATTCGGGTCGCGGTTGGCGAGATACTGTACCTCGAGGTGTTCGAGCGCTTCCTCGACCCCGTGCACGCTTCCGAGGAGCGTCGGCACTACCACCGCCGTCATGTACCCTTCCGGAATCCCGTCGTCACGCAACTCGAGCTTGGACAAGAGACGCGGCGGCATTAGCAGCGTTATGAGCTGGTTGATGACGCTGATTCCTATCTCGCTCGCCGGAATGAGCGCGACGAGTGCGATGATTGCCTGAACCGGCAGCGATGCACCCTCGACAACTTCCAGAATCACAGCCAGCGCGAGAATGCTGAAGACCGTTATCCCGCCGAAGTACAGCGTGTTGGGGTGCCGCTGTGTCCACCGATACAGCCACTCTCCGGGCGGTGGAGTGTACCCGACCTTCTCTTCGAGCACCCGGCGCCCCCTGTCCACGAGGAAGTAGCCGACATGCGCGTGTCTCGCATCGCTCGGATCGGCGAGCTTCGCCAACGCCAATACTTCGCTCGCGATCTCGTCTTCCGGCCGCTTGACCCGCTTGGCGATGTGCTCGACGACGTGACGGTAGTGATCGCGGGTCCCGAACGTCATCGAGGGATAGTGGCCGCTCGGATCCTGGCGCAGAAGCTTTTCCGTCGCGCTCTGGGATTCGACGAAATCCTTCCAGTCGAGCCTCGAGATGGTGCGAAGACTCGTGATGCTGTTCGCGACCGTTACCTGCGTCAGCGCCACTCTGCGATTCGATCGCGTCGCCGCCTCTTCCGCGCTCGGTCCGTCCTCCGCGATCCACTGCTCGAGCCAGATCAGCGGCGTGAAGTTCGTCTGGTAAGACCGGACTTGCTGGAGGAAACGCGCGACCCACGTTGGTGTGAACGGCGGATGATCGTCGACGAAGGCGGCGAGCGCTGTCGCCAGAGCCCGCGAAGATTCTTCACTTGCCTCGCGTAGCGTCGCGGCGGCTCGGTCGGCGGACTCTACCTCCTGGAGGCGTGCTGCGACACGCAACGCCATTCGCCGGATGTTCTCGACCAGACCCAGCCGGAGCATCGTCGGAATCGCCCACAGCTCGCCCATGCGTAGCTGAGTTACCGTCTGATACTCGCGCACGAAGAGCGTGATGTTGTCGAGATCCAGGTGGCCTTCCGTGTGCGCGATCAGCTCGATTGCCACTTCGTAGGCTCGCGGATAACCGGCAAGCGATCCCGTGGCGAGCTTGGGAAGCTCCTCGTAGTACCCCTTGGGAAGATTTGTTCGAATCTCCCTGATGTGCTCCTGAACGATGTAGAAGTTGTCCAGCAGCCAGTCTCCCGCTGGGCTGATGTCGAGGCCACGCTCTGCGCCGTTGTTCAGCTCGTGATAGACGCGGTCGAGAACTTGTCTCGTGTCCTCGAGACGAAGTAGAAGTGGGCCCACGCCTCGCTGTTTCTGCGCCGGCAGCAGGTGATGCCCGCGCGCCACCGCTCGCGCGCGCTCGCCGAGTCTTTCGAGGCCGAGCACTTCGCCACGAATCGGACCGACGAGTTCTTCGCCAGCTCCGTTTCGCGAACGGCCGAACAAACGACTCAGGACTGTTGTTGGAGCCTTGGGCGGGATTGCTGTTGCCACGTCACTTACTCAACGCCAGAGGTATGCCGCTCTCGGGTGGGGCACGCCCGCAAGATATCCCGTTTTATCTACTCGGCGTAATACGCCTGGATGCAGAGAGTCACCAGGCGTTGGCGGACGCGTTCGTATTGATCCGCATTCTGCGGGCGCAATGATTCGGCGAGGGAGTTCCACAGCTCCTTGAAAATTACAATGAGCTCTTCGGGAGGAATGTTGTTCTGGCGCGCCTCCCTGCTGATTTTTTTTAGAATATCTGCGATCTCCGGCGTCGGACCGTCGGGCTGTTTGAGCTGTTCCGTAAGCGCTGTCCGCAGCTCATTCATGGTGCTCTCTGACAGTCGGCTCACAGATGGTTGGGCAATGGTTTTTCCCCACTCCTTCACTTGTTTGCGAAAGGTGGACATTTGTTCCTGGGGAATATCTAAGCGATGCTTTGGCCGGGCGCCAGAGATTATCAATCGCGTGAGCCGCACAGGCTTCGGGCCTTCACCATTCCCACGGATCCTGACATTCTCGAGACAATTCTCGACGCATGACTTGCCGTTGCCCCACTGTGGCGGGGCCTAACGAATTCGGACGCCCCCCATCAGCCGGAACAGAGTAGCGTCGGATGGTACCGAATAGATCTGGGCTCCAACATCCAAAACCTGCCGAAGGACAGCGGTGACGCCCCCAAAGATCGCGGCACGGTAGGCAGGCTTGTCGAGCTCGACCTGGGTCCTGTCGAGCGTACCGTTCAGGTCGGTGAACCCGACCTGGAAGTGGGGGTCGATTCTGTTTATGCCCGCGCCACCGTAGAATGAGATCCCGCGGACCCCCGGGGCAAACCCTGCGGCAACTTCGCCCCCGAACATGTCGGGATGGAATGTGTCCTTCGATGGACGCGTGCCGTAACAGGGCATGATGGACGACGCCTGCTGAAGCTGCGACTGGGAGCAGGTTATTGCGCCTTTGACGTTTCCGAAGGTGCCATGCACCCGAAGCATGAGGGTCGTTCCATTGGAAAGGGGACCGCGCGCGACATGGTGGGTTCGCGAGACGGCAAAGCTGAAGAGATTTGGCGTAGCTCGCGCGATCGTTACTGGAGGAAGGTATGCGGCCTCGAGGGAAAAGCCGAATGGACCGCCGACCGTGATCCTGGGCCGCCCGAACACGGGAGAGAGCGAAGTCTGCTCGCTCTTCTGGGTGAAGCACAGCCCTGTCTGCTCGATAGCGGAGTTTGGTTTTGGAATGTATTCCGCCTCCGCGCCAATCCTGATGGTGCCGGGTGGGAGCACCTCAGGAGCAGTCGCCATGGAAAACACTATCGGCGCCGTGTAGAAAGCGAGGAGTCTCCCTTCGTTGCTGCCGATCTTTACCCTGCACTGCGCAGTCGCTTCTCGAAACCCGGCGACAAGCAGCACTCCGATGAACAGACCTCGACCCATTGTTGCTCCTGTTCGGAAAAACTCGTGGTGAGCGACTAAGCTACGGGTGAACCCCTGATACGGAAACTCTGGCCTTCCGCGCATATGTACGAAGCATACATTCGGAATAGAACGCCGGATGCTCCCCGTATGCGCTCCACGCCTTGTTGACCTTCATCATTTCCCTGTCGTAGGCCAGGAAGATCGCTGTCTTCTCGCGTGCCTGATCAGCTGATCGATTGGCGGCCCGCGTCGCGAGTGCGTAGCCCACGTAGTACTGAGCGTTCCATTTCTGCTTTTTGCGCAGATCATTCACGAGGAGTCCCGCCATTCGGTGATCGAAGTGGTCGTGCGGATTCGCGGCGATGCTCGGATCACTCGCGTGAACTACGATATCAGCGGTGCCTGATTCCGAACCGACGAGTGCGTTCGTGGTGGCAATGAGATCTCCCCATCCCCGATAGCCGGTACTCCCGTCGATTGCGTTTATGGCCGTGACTCTTTTCTCGCGAAGCTTCCTGAGGCTCTGATAGTCATGACGGGCGAAGCCACCGCCATTTCTCTTCCCATCCGGTAGTCGGAGAAAGTAGGACTCGGTATTGGCGATCACGCATTTGCGAATGAAGTGGTCGAGCACTTCTGTGGTCGAGCACCTGACGGCGGCGGAGTCAGCCGAATTTGCGCCGATGACGAGACGCGTCGATTGTAGCGCTGCCCGTTCACGCGTTTGCCAGTAGAGAGAATCCCGCCCGTCGTCGCCGGCTGTGAGATAGATGAAGGTCGCCGCGTCACCAGCCCTGACCTTTTTCGCAACGACGTCTCCCATGAAGAGTTGCCAGTCGTCCTGGTGCGCGACTACGAATACATCACGCTGGGCCTCCGTTGACGAGTTTGATACGTGTCTAACTAATTGCGGCGGACGAGCAGGTCCGGCTTGCGCCAGCTGAAATAATCCCGCGGCCAGGACCTGGAATCGAATCGTCGTCACAGGCTATTCCGGAAGAAAGGATCTGCTCACCGTGGTAACTCACTCCTCGCGTCGATCACCTTGTGTCTCTTGCTTTAGACACTCGCGGTTCAAAGTACCCCCCAACACACAAAGCGGGTGCACGGCACCCGCGCACCCGCTTTGTGTTAGTTCCTTATGTAACGCAGCAAACTCTTTAGTCCACCCTGACGGCCTGAACCTCGAGTTCGATCTTGATGTCATTCCCTACCACCACACCGCCTGCCTCCAGCGCCTGGTTCCAGGTCAGACCCCAATCTCTTCGATCGATCTTACCCTTCGCGCTGAATCCCACGCGCTGCCCACCCCACGGATCCTTCGTCTGGCCCTCGAACTGGACATCGAGAGTGATCGGCTTGGTCACATCGCGAATCGTGAGATCGCCGGTGAGCTTGAACTCCTCTTTCCCACCTTCGATACGCGTGCTCCGAAATCTGATCTCCGGATACTTCTCGACGTTCAGAAAATCGGCCGACCGCAGGTGCTGGTCCCGCTGATCCGTCCGCGTGTCGATGCTCGTCGCTTTCAGAGTCGCTTCAACCGAAGAACTCTTCGGATCCGTTTCGTTCGTGTAGATCGTGCCTTCGACATCGCTGATACGTCCCTTCACGGTCGTGATCATCAGGTGCTTGGCGGAAAACTCGACTATGCTGTGGGTCGGGTCGAGCTTCCATGCTGTCTTGGCTCCGGCTGCCGGAGCCGGCTGTGCTGTTGCGGTCATCGCTTTTCCTCTCGAATCTTGCGCGGTTTGAGTCAGTTGAGCCTTTCATTGATTGGCCCACAGCTCTGGACTTACTATGAGTATGCTAGTATACTTTAGTAAGTAAGTTGTGTCAAGCAGCCACATTCGTAAACTTCCTTCATGCCCGATTCTTCCCCACATACGGCCCAGGTCTGCTCCCGCTTCCACCGGGCCATCGAGCTCATCGGCAGCCGTTGGACAGGCGCCATCCTCCAGACCCTGCTCCAGGGGAAAACACGCTACGCGGCCGTCAAAGGCGCGATTCCCGACATCACCGATCGAATGCTGTCGGAGCGGCTTCGTTCGCTCGAGGAAGAGGGTCTGGTAGTCCGGGTTGTGATCCCGGATAGTCCTGTGCGCGTTGAGTACGCGCTGACCCCCAAAGGACGCGAGCTCCAGGATGCGCTGCGAGAGATCGGCAACTGGGCCGAACGGTGGATTCCGCTCGACAATCATGAGATCAAAACGACAGCCACCGAATCGAACGCCGGTAAGCGCCATCCCACGTCGCGCGGGCGCAAAACCAGACGTGCATGACGCAAAACCGGACTTGCGTGACCGAATTGAAAGACGCGGAGTAAATTCCAGCGTCTTTTTTTTTACACGAGCTTCCTTCTGCTCCCACCGAGATCACTTCCTACTAGTGGAGACCCATTGATGCGCACGCTGCTCTCCTCGCTCCTGATTTCGGCAACTGGTTTCGTTCTCGCGCCATCGCCGGCCGACGTACCGTTACGCGGATTCTTCCCGCAATCCGTTCAGGCACAACGCGATCTGGAGGCACGATTCAAGACGATGCCAGATCCGGCCCGCATGAGAGAAGCCATGCGCCGGCTGAGCGCGCACCCGCATCACGTCGGCTCCCCTTACGACCGGGACAACGCCGAGTGGATTCTCAATCAGTTCAAGTCATACGGATGGGATGCGCACATCGAGAACTTCGACGTTCTCTTTCCAACTCCGGTCGAACGCGTCGTCGAGCTCGTTGCTCCGACGACCTTCAAGGCATCCCTCCAGGAAACGGCGCTCCCTGAGGACCCGACATCAAATCAGCAGTCCGAACAACTGCCCTCATACAACGCCTATTCCATCGATGGCGATGTCACCGGTCCCCTCGTTTTCGTCAACTATGGAGTGCCCGCCGATTACGAGGAGCTGGAGCAGCGCGGCGTTTCGGTCAAGGGCGCGATCGTGATCGCCAAATACGGCGGTTCGTGGCGTGGTATCAAACCCAAGGTGGCCGCCGAGCACGGAGCGATCGGGTGCCTGATCTACTCGGACCCGGGAGACGATGGATACGCCGGTGGCGACGTCTTCCCCAAAGGGCCGATGCGTCCACCCCAGGGAGTTCAGCGCGGCTCCGTCGCGGACATGCCTGTCTATCCAGGCGATCCTCTGACCCCGGGAGTCGGTGCAACGAAGGACGCGAAACGCCTCACCGTCGCGCAGGCTACCACCATCACCAAAATCCCGGTGCTGCCCATTTCCTATGGCGATGCCCGGCCGTTGCTCGCGGCTCTCGGAGGTCCCGCGGCTCCATCCGCGTGGCGCGGTGGACTTCCCATCACCTATCGGCTTGGCGCGGGGCCCGCGCGCGTCCATCTCCGCGTCAAATCTGACTGGGGCATGAAGACTCTCTACGATGTAATCGCCAGACTCGCCGGCACCGCCGAAGCGGACCAGTGGATCATTCGCGGCAACCACCATGACGCATGGGTGAATGGCGCCGAGGATCCGATATCGGGGCTCGTGGCCGAGCTCGAGGAAGCGCGCGCGTTGGGCGCGCTGTACAAGCAGGGCTGGCGGCCGAAGCGCACCATCATCTACGCCGCCTGGGACGGCGAAGAGCCAGGGCTGTTGGGGTCGACCGAGTGGGCGGAGACGCACGCCGACGAGCTCAAGGCGCATGCTGTCGCCTACGTGAACAGCGATGGCAACGGCAGAGGATTCCTCGGCGTCTCCGGATCACACACCCTGGAGAAATTCATCAATGGCGTCGCGATGGATGTCGAAGATCCCGAAACAGGAGTGAGCGCCTGGAAGCGAATGCAGGCATCGCAGCTCCTCAACGGATCCACGGATGTCCGCAAGGATATTCGCGATCGCGAGGATCTCCGGATCAGCGCCCTCGGCTCGGGATCGGATTACTCGTCTTTCATCGATCACCTGGGCGTTGCATCGCTCGACATTGGATACGGCGGCGAGGATCAAGGCGGGATCTACCATTCGATTTACGACGACTTCTATTGGTTCACGCATTTCAGCGACACCTCCTTTGTCTACGGCCGCGCACTCGCACAAACCGGTGGCATCACGGTGCTGCGTCTCGCGAACGCTGATCTGCTTCCGTTCGCCTTCACAAATCTCGCGGAAACCATCCAGACGTACGTCAAGGATCTTCAGTCCCTCCGCGACAGACGCGCGGAACAGATTTCCGAGCGCAACAAACAGATCGATGATGGTGTGTTCAAGCTGGCGAGCGACCCGCGCGATCCGGTGACAGCGCCGCAACGTCAGCAGGCTGCGCCACAGCTCAATTTTGCGCCTCTGCTCAACGCGCACGATTCCCTCAACCACGCAGCCTCGCGTTATGACAAAGCGTACAGTCGCGCCGTGAGTGAAGGACGCACCGCTGTCGCGAAGGGTGTGAACGACCGGCTGATTCAGGCGGAGCGCGCACTCACGTCGCCGGACGGACTTAAGAACAGGCCGTGGTACGTCCACATGCTCTACGCACCCGGCTTTTACACGGGCTACGGAGTGAAGACGATACCAGGAGTTCGCGAAGCGATCGAGCAGGGGCAGTGGCAGGATGCTGATCGCGAGATTGCTCGCGCCGCCGCCGCGATCGACCGTGAGGCAACGCTCATCAGCGGACTTGCAACAACCCTTTCTGGAGGGACTTGAGCAGAGTGGCTAGGGACGGAATCGAACCGCCGACACGCGGATTTTCAGTCCGCTGCTCTACCAACTGAGCTACCTAGCCGAATCGGACTCGCGTCCGGATGCAACAATTAAAACGCCTCTGTGCTCGTTATCAACCGCGCGAGCTACTTTGACGATGGCGCCTTGCCGTGAGTTGCGGTGATTACCGACTTCACGCCGCCACGAACGTTGAAGTCACCGACGACGCGCATCCATTTCGGCTTTGAGGCCGCGACCAGATCGTCCAGAATGCGGTTGACCGCGCGCTCGTAGAAGATCCCGTCGTTTCTGTAGCTCCATAAATAGAGCTTGAGGCTTTTCAGCTCGAGGCACTTCGCCGCTGGAACATACGTGATGCGAATCGTTCCAAAATCGGGTGCCCCTCCCGTGAGCAGCGCGAGCTCCTCCGCGTCGCTCTCGATGCCGCCGAGCGGACAAAGGGATGTGAACTCGGAGCAATCCATGTGGATCTCGTAGTCACGGTTGGCGTAAGGATTGTCGAAAGACTCGAGGAGCTCTGGCTTTGGCATCCTCGAACGATGCACCCATGACCTGCGCGGATCAATCCGCGGTGAGGCCTCCAGGCCTCACAACTCAGAGCGGCGTCGCTATCACTCGTCGCGCAGCTTTCGCGACATCTCCTCGAGCAGGCGCCGCTCGTCTCTTGTCAGGCTTTCGATTCCATGCTGCGAGATCTTGTCGAGCACGCGATTCACCCGCGCTGCGTACTCCTTGGTCGTTTCCTGTCTCGGCACGTGTTGCAGCGGCTTGCTCTCGCGAAGAATCACCGCGTTGCTGCGCTCAACCACTTCGTCCACTCCGCTGGAACGATCGCGCATCGGCGGCCTGCCGCGCGGAACGGCCCGCGGCATGTCCTCTGATTCATCCGGAACGGCTGAAACCCAGCCCCTCACCCGATTGATTCCACCCATCGAGTAGAGCTTGAGAAAGATCCACCCGAACGCCATGCCGCCGAGGTGGGCCGTCCAGTCGATCCGTGAGCCCGGCGACAGGGCGAAGATGATGTTCATCACGAGCAGCGCCAGGATCAGCCAGCGGGATTTCATTGGAATGACGCCGAAAAGATAGACCTCTTCGTCGGGCCACCGGAGCGCGTATGCAACGAGCACTCCGCTGATAGCGCCCGAGGCACCGATGACCGATGAATGCTGCGCAAAAAGCAAATGCGCGATCCCCCCACCCAGACCGCACCAGAGATAAAACTGGACGAACATTCGGGTTCCCCACGCGTGCTCGAGGCGGGGGCCGAACATCCAGAGCGTGAACATGTTGAACGCGAGGTGCGCGAGCCACGCGTGCACGAACATGTACGTCGCTACCGTCCACCAGTTGCCGGGGAAGCGGGCCGGATCCAGGGCGAGCGCTGAATACACCGCATCCGGTCCAAACAGCGTCAGCTGCAGGAAATACACACCGATGTTCAAGGCCAAGAGCCACTGAACAGCGCGCGTCATGCGCGGAGATTCGGGTGTGTCGTACAGCTCGCTCATGCAGACCTGCGGCTAAGAGACCTACATCCTAAGACCCAGCGCTCGGCGAAGGGTTCCGCCCGCGAAACCTATTTCTCCGCGGAATCTATTCGAGTGCGAGTTTTACGATCCGCTCGCATAGCTCGGGGAAGGTGATTCCCATCGCCGCCGCTCCTTGAGGTATCAGACTGAGCTCGGTCATCCCGGGCAACGTGTTTGCCTCGAGGCAGTAGAACTCGCCCTCGGTGGTGAGCCTGAAATCAATGCGGGCGTACCCCCGGAGCTTGAGCGACCGGAACGCCGCCAGTGCCTGCTGCTGAACCTTTTCAGTAGCCTCGCGTGACAGTTTCGCCGGAAACTCCTCCACCGCCATGCCTGCCGTGTACTTGCACTCGTAGTCGTAGATCTCGTGCTTGGGGATGATCTCTCCAACCGGCAGCGCCACGTCACCGAGCACCCCGACCGTCAGCTCGCGGCCAGGAACGAATCGCTCGACCATCACTTCGCTATCGTACTTGCTCGCTTCCTCGATGGCGGCGATAAGATCCCCGCGCTTTTTCACCAGCGTTAGACCAACCGTGGATCCCTCTTTCGACGGTTTGACGACCACCGGAAGCCCGAGCATCCCTTCAACCTGTTCGATCGTCACTGGCGTCATCAGCCAATCCGCAGTTTTTACGTCCGCCGCGCGGAAAAGTATTTTCGACAGATCCTTGTCCATGGCCAGGGCGCTCGCGAGATGTCCGCTCCCGGTGTACTTCACGTGCGCCATGTCCAGCAAAGCCTGAATGGTCCCATCCTCTCCCTGGCCACCATGAAGCGCGAGGAAGGCGACATCTGCTTCTTTCACTTCCTTCATCGAAGTGAGATTCGGGAGGAATGATCCCTCCGCGACTTTTGATAGCGTTTCCAGCGACGGTGGTGCCGCTCCAACCTTGCCCGTGCTCAGCTCGCGTTCTTCGGTTGCACTGATCACCCCGCGCGCCGGATCGAGACCCGTCACCTTGTGCCCGCGCTCTCGCAATGCCTGCATGATCCGAATTCCTGACGCGAGCGAGACGTTTCGCTCGGACGACGTGCCGCCCATGAATACTGTAATCTTCATTCGACCGAATTTCCTTGGCTATCGAGACATCATGTAATGGAGCATGTCGGATCGCGTGACGATCCCCTGGACGACCCCATGCTCCTGCACCAGAACCGCGGGATTTGCCTTCGACAGCAGCTTCACCACGCTGTCCACCGGCTGATCCGACGCCACCATCGGGAACGGCGAATCCATGATCTCGCTGACAGTCGTATCGAGCAGCTTTGGATTCTCCAGACTCTTCTGCGAAACCGACCAGTCGCTCACCGATCCCACGCAGTTCGCGCCATCCATGACGGGAAGCTGTGAGACATCGTGCAGACTCATGAGGCCGATTGCCTGCCGCACGGTCGCGCCCGGCGGGACGCTCACTACCGCGGGCGCGACGCCATTCTTTCTGCCGAGCACGCTGTGGAGTGCAACCTTGGGGACGTCGAGCATCTGGTTCTCGCGCATCCACTCGTCGCTATAGAGCTTGGAGAGATAGCGTTCACCCGTGTCGCACAGGACGGTCACCACCATCGCGTTCGGATCATCGATCTCACGCGCGATCTTGAGTGCTACCGATGTTATGAGTCCGGATGATCCGCCAACGAACAGGCCTTCCTCGCGGGTGAGACGCCTTGCCATCGCGAAGGATTCCTTGTCGCTCACGGTGTGGTACTCGTCGATCACGCTCATGTCGAGCGTGCCGGGAAGCTTGTCCTGCCCGATTCCTTCGATCTTGTACGGCGTCCCCTCGATCTTGTTTTTTCCCTTACTCCGCCAGTACTCGGCCAGTATCGAGCCGGCAGGGTCACCCGCAATCACCTTTACCTTCTTGCTGCGCTCCTTAAGGTAGCGGCCGGCGCCAGTGAGCGTCCCACCCGTCCCCGCCGACGCTACGAAGTGTGTGATCCTGCCACCGGTCTGCTGCCACAGCTCGGGACCCGTCGTCGCGTAATGAGCTTCCGGGTTCGCATCGTTGTAGAACTGATCGGCGAGGATGGCGTTCGGGGTCTCACTCGCGATCCGCTTTGCCATCATCACGTAATTGTCGGGATGATCAGGTGGAACCGCCGTCGGCGTAATGATGACCTCTGCGCCGAATGCTTTGAGCAGGCGGACCTTTTCCTGAGACATCTTGTCCGGCATGGTGAAGATGCATTTGTATCCGCGGAGTGCCGCTGCGATCGCGAGGCCGACGCCTGTATTCCCGCTCGTGCCTTCGACTATCGTCCCGCCCGGTTTGAGCTTCCCTTCCTTTTCCGCCCGCTCGATGATCGGGAGACCGATTCGATCCTTAACCGAGCCGCCTGGATTGAAGAATTCCGCCTTTGCATAAACGGGAGTGCGGATTCCGCGCGTGACCTGGTTCAGCCTGATCAGCGGCGTCCAACCGATGGTCTCGAGAACGTTGTCGTAGGGCTCGCGGTTGCGTTCGTGCTTCATCAGCGAGTCGTTCTGCGTTTTGTCGTCGCTTTCCGCACGGCCGGCTTCGCTGCTGTCTTGGATGCAGAAGCCTTGGCTGTGTCCGTCTTCGCCGTATCGGTCGGGCTGGCGGTGCTGGTCGTAGTCGAGGAGTCGCGCGGGATGATCGAATCGCCGGCTAGTGGTGGCGCATCGGGGTGACGGAAGAACACGGGCAAAAGAATGGATACCGGCACCGCCTGGCCCTGTGTCTTTGCCGGCTCGAACTTCAGGTCTCGCGAGCCCTTCATCGCCGCCGAATCAAGCGCGGTGAAACCGGAGGTTTCCGCGATGCGTGTCGAGTCGGATACGATCGCTCCCTCCCGGTCGATGAAAATGCGGAGCGTGACGTTCCCCTGAACTTTCTGCGCGTACAGCGCCGGCGGATAGCGGAAGGGCAGCTCCTTGTTGAGCATCACCGGCGCAACGTCCGGTTGCCTGCCAACTGTTTGAAATGGCAGACTCGAGCCGTCTCCGTTCTTGCACCCGGCAACGATCGCCAGCGCCATGAAGCTCAGTCTCATGTTCCTCAAGCTGATCCTCCCTCTTGCTTGACTTCATCGACAAGTCGGGCGAGCAGCTCGAGTGCTTGAATTGGGGTCATCGCATTCGGGTCCACGTTTCTCAGTTGTTGCACGACAGGATGCGGCATCACCCCAAACAGTGCCAGCTGGCTATCACCAGCGTCTGCCGGCACCGGCGATGCGCGTCCCGTTCGAGGCACGATCTGTTCCGCTTCGAGCAGCCTCAGCAGCTCTGTTGCCCGCTTTATAACCGTGGGGGGAAGCCCCGCCAGCCTGCCCACCTCGATTCCATACGAACGATCGGCACCGCCTGGCTGTAGACGATGGAGAAAAAGCACCTGGTCCCCGACCTCACGCACTTGGACGTTATAGTTTCGCACTGCTACTAAATTGTCCGCCAGCTGCGTCAGCTCATGATAGTGCGTCGCGAAGATCGTCTTGCACCCGACAGCGTTGTGCAGATGTTCGCTCACCGACCACGCGATCGAGATTCCGTCATACGTCGAAGTGCCACGCCCAATCTCATCGAGCAGGACCAGGCTTCGCCGCGTCGCGGTGTGAAGAATGGCGCTCGTTTCCGACATCTCGACCATGAAGGTTGATTGGCCCCGCACGAGATTGTCGCTCGCCCCAACCCGTGTGAAGAGGCGATCGACGACGCCGATCCGTGCCCGGGTTGCCGGTACGAAACTCCCAATCTGCGCCATCAGCACAATCAGGCCGACCTGGCGGAGCACCGTCGATTTCCCCGCCATGTTCGGTCCGGTGAGAATGATCATCCGCGCATCTTCGGTGAGTGCGATGTCGTTGGGAATGAATTTCTCGCGCGGCATCATCCGCTCTACTACTGGATGCCGCCCAGCTGTTATCTCGAGCGCGAAATCATCGGTGAGCAGCGGACGCACGTAACCCTCCCTCGCTGCGACCTCGGCCAGCGACGCGAGCACATCGAGCTCGGCGACTATCTGTGCAGCCGCCTGCATTCGAACGATCTGGCCTCCGACTCGCGAGCGTAGCGTCTCGAATAGTTCACGCTCCCTTTCCTCTACTCGCTCCGCTGCCGTAAGGACACGCTCTTCGTATTCCTTAAGCGAAGGAGTTACATACCGCTCCGCTCCCGCCAGCGTCTGCCGCCGCTGGTAGTCGCTCGGAACGAGATGCACGTTGGTGTTCGTCACCTCTATGAAATAACCGAATATTTTGTTGTAGCCGACCTTGAGCGAGTTGATGCCGGTTCGGGCGCGTTCCTCAGCCTGAATCCTGGCAATGGCATCCTTTCCACCGTCGCGCAGAGCTCTCCATTCGTCCAGTTTGCTGTCGACCCCGTCGCGTACGCTCGACTCATCCCCGATCGTGACCGGCGGTCTGTCGACGAGTGTTCGGATGATCTCATCGGAGAGATCTCCACAGCCATCCCACACGCTGGCGTGTCTGCCGAACGCGGCATCATTTTCGGGTGTTGCCGCCGCTCGAGCTCGTTCCAGCGCGGATTCGACGGAGGGTAGACGTGCGATTGAATCGCCAAGTGCTCGCAGCTCGCGTGGCGAGGCGCGACCAGCCGCTGCCTTTCCCGCTAGCCGTTCGATGTCGCGCACACCATCGAGAGCCTCTCGCATCGCGCCCCGAATGAGACCGTCGCCAAGCGCATCTACGGCGCCGAGTCTCGCATCGATGTCGACTCGATTGACGAGGGGAGCAAGTAGCCATTGCCGCAGCAACCGCGCCCCCATCGGCGTGAGGGTACGGTCGAGAACTCCGAGAAGTGTTCCCGAAGTTTCCGCACCGCGCATCGACTCGACCAGCTCGAGATTTCGCCGCGTCATCTCGTCGAGAGGCAGAATGCCGCCCGGTCGGTCGATTCTTGGGCGGGCGAGATGCGACATGCCGGACGGCTGCAGCTCATTGAGATAGCGGAGCAACGCCCCCGCTGCCCCAACGGCTGCGCCATCTCCGCTCTCGATCCCAAATGCCTCGAGCGAGCTCACCCGAAAATGTTCAACCAGCTGATCACGGCCAAGCGCGCTGTCGAATTCCCAGGCTTCGCGCTCGGTTACCATCGGCCCTTCCTCACCCGCCGGGCCCTTCAGAATTTGAGTGAGTGTCTCGCCACGCGGGAGAATCACTTCTCGCGGAGTGAATCGCGATAGCGCGGACTCCAAGTCACGGATTCCCGTCGCCGTGAGCCTGAGCTCACCTGTCGAAAGATCGGCCGCCGCGATTCCCACCGAATCGCCGTCCCGGTTGAGCGCGCACAGATAGTTGTTGCGAGTGCCATCGAGCAGATCGTCGGAGAACGCTGCACCGGGAGTAATGGTCTCCACCACTTCACGCTTCACGATGCCCTTGGCAAACTTCGGATCTTCGGTTTGCTCGCAGATCGAGACCCGGAATCCGTGCTGGATCAATCGACGGAGGTACTCACCGGCTGCTTTGACTGGAACCCCGGCCAGGGGCACGGCGCTCGCGCCTCCATTGTTCCTGGATGTGAGCGTGAGGCCGAGTGTTCTCGAAGCTACTTCCGCATCTTCGTAAAACATTTCGTAGAAATCACCCATCCGGAAGAACAGAATCGCGTCTTGATGACGCGACTTGATCTCCCGGTACTGCTGCATCAACGGTGTTGATGCGCCGCGGCTCACCGTTCGGACGCCCGTACTACGAAACCTTCCATGTGATTGGCTTTGATCTTCCTGAGTGCGTCTTCCGCTTCCTTCTCGGTTGCATATCGCCCGATTCGGACTCGGAACCACGGCGCAACCGATCCGTCGACTTGCGCTGAGTAGCCGCGCTTGCTCAGGGCCGCGGCGAGTTTATCGGCTTCGGGTTTGTGTTTGTAGGCAGCCACCTGGACCGAGTAGCCACTTCCGTGTGAGATGGTGACGCTTGGTTTCGCCGCGACTTTTTCTACTGCGGCGGTTGGCTTCGCCGCAACTTTTTCTACTGCTGCTTTAGGCGCCTTCGCCGGATCGACGATGCTCGGCTTCGAATCGTTGGCTTCGGCTGGTGGCTTCGGACGCGGAGCCTGGACGACTGTCTTTGGCGCTGATGACGCCGTTGCTGCTCGAGATGCGGTCTCGATGACTGCAGGCTTTTGCTTCTCAGGAGGTGTGACCGATGTCGGTGGCGCCGAGCTCGGGCTGGACGTGCTCCCGGAGTTGCCAGAGGGCACAGCAGGAGCGGTTACCGAAATCGCTGGGGTATTTGCGGTCACACCTGTCGCCGGCGAGCTCACCGCTGCAACTGCTGCGGCCGACGGACAGCGCTGACCCTGATACTGTATCTGATTCTTCAGCTCCACTTCCGAGGCATCTGCTTGCGCCAGGGCATTTGCATTGGCCACACAGGCATTCGGGATGTCATTCTTTTCAAACAGTACCCGAGCCGTCCAGTAGCTGGCTCTCGCAAGTGATTTGCTCCGCGGGTAGTCTCGTGGAATCCGCTGTAGATGGCCGAGTGCGCCATCGCGGTCGCCGCGCGCGAGCTCGAGCTGCGCCAGGCGTAGCAATGCGTCCTCCGCTTGGGGGGCCAGTGGATAGTCCACCACTATGTGCTTGTAATCACTCTCTGCATCCGCGGCATTCGCTGCCAGCGATGCGCGCCAGAACAGGGCCTCAGGATACAACCGGGCAGTGGGCGACGTCGCGGCAATCACGGAATCGATCAGCGCTCTCCCCGCCACCCCATTGCCATCACTCACCAGCGTCTGAGCCCTCACAAAAACCGGATCGGCGACTCGCGCCGCCGGAACTTGAGCAGCTCCCAGCGTCGCGACGCAAAATAGCGGTACGCAGAAAAGGTTCTTCCATCTAGACATCTCACCACTCTCCTATTGACTCATGCGGCAGCGCTTCTTTCGTCGGCTGCGCACAGGCTGAGTACTACGGTAGCCAGCAATTGTTCTTCGGACGAGACTCTGCTCTCCTTCAGCGCTACGTCTGCCTCGAGCAGAGAGTCGAGTGCGCGATCTAGCGATTCGCGGCTCCAGCGTTCCGCGGCACGAGACCAGACGGCAGTTGCCGATCCCCATGGCCGGCCCGTAAAGGCTCGCGTCTCATTCAGAAAGCCGGAGTATTCCTGGGCCAGGCGGGCCCTCGAGAGGCCTTCATCCAGTCTGGCGCGCCCCCACGAGATGGCGAGCATCTGTGTCGATAATGCCATGACGATTGAAACGCCCGTTGTTTTCGGCTGAGTCAGTACGTGGGAGATCAGCCCGAGGGCGCGAGGGGCGTTCCGATCGGCTATCGCGTCGAGCAAATCAGCCTGTGTCTCGCCGCGCCGCACTCCCACGACCGCTGCCACGGCATCCTCACCAATCTCCTCGCCATGACCCGCGACATAACTCGCCAGCTTGTCCAGCTCTCCCGACAGTTGATGCAGGTCGTTGCCAACCGCGGCCTGAAGGAGCTCAATAGCCGCCTCGCTGATCTTGACTCCGAATTCACTGGTCGCTTTGTGCGCGATCCACCTTGGAATCCGATCGCCACTGAGGAGGTCGAATCGGAGCGACGTACTCGAGGACGAGAGCGTCGCATCCGGTTTGGAGCCAGCTGCTCCGGTCATGAGGAGCAGCAAATCGGGCGCGGGATGTGTCAGGTATTCATCGAGGACCTTGCGAGCGTCTTTCTTGAGGGCATCCACCTCCCGGAGCACGATCACACGCCTCTCCGCCATCATTGGCGGCGTCGAGAGGAGGACTCCTAGGGTCTCGGCGTCGAGTTCGGCTGATCGTCGCGTATCCAGGTTGAAGTCCCTGGCTCCAGCCTCCAGGCCGGCGTTGGCGAGATCCCGGACGGCATCGTCCTTTTGATACTCGTCCTCCCCCCAGATGTAATAAGCGCCGTCGAATGACCGGCGCTTGATCGCATCACGAACTGTTTTGAGAGAGGATGCGGACATCCTCGAAATATACGGCCACCCTACTGGGCTGCCGATGGCTCTCGAATGCTAACGCGTGTAGTTCGTCAGCTCGAGCTTGGAGTGGGCAAACCGCACCGGAGCCTGCTCCGCAAACAGAGCTGCTGGCCAGATAGTCAGGCCCGCTGTAACAGACGCGACTATGGCCGGTGTCGACGTCGCAATTGGCGTTAACTCCGGCTCCGGAATGGTTGCGAACACGGGTGCCATTACGAGATCACGCGGAGCATCAGTGCGGTGGTACAGCGTTGTCGCTATGTATCCGAGCATGGCCGCGCTGGCTAACGTCGCGGCGACTGCGCCACGCCTGAGGTTGCGCTGAGTGGCTGCCAGCAAATGGTCGCTTTCACATTCCCTGAGACGCGCTTCGAGCCGCTTGGAAAAGTCAGCAGATGGCTCTATGCAAGGAAGATTTCTGAAGAGCAGCAGTGCTCGGCGGATCTTCGCATCGTGCTTCGCGCAGTCCTCACATTCAGCGATGTGGTGCTGCATGCGAACCAGCTCGATCCCGGCAAGGGTATCGTCTACAAAAGCAACGTGCTGATCACAAAACTCGCGACAATCCATTTAGATAGGTTGAGGGTTCGGTAACAGGTACCCACGAGTGGAGGGCCTGTTCCCGAACCGTCGGACCTAATCTACATATGGGGCAATGATTTCCGCGAACGAATTCCTTGCCCGGTTAAGACGGGATTTGACCGTCCCCAGATTGCAATCAGTGATCTCAGCAATCTCTTCGTAGGACTTGCCCTCGAGCTCGCGCAGGACGAACACATTCCTGTGGTGCTCTGGAAGCTTGGCAACGCTCTCCTCGACGATCTCCCTCAGATGGCGCTTGCGGTACATGTCATCCGGACGGGAGGTCGTATCCTCGAACTGCAAGGGACGATCATCGTCCTGGAAGTTCTTCTGGACCGTCTGGAAGAGAACCAGAGGATTACGCGAGCGGTTGCGCAGCTCGTTCTTCGCCAGGTTCGAGGCGATCGTGTAGACCCAGGTCGAGAATTTCTTCGAGCGGTCGAAGCGATGCAGGTGACGGTAGACACGAATGAATACCTCCTGCACCAGATCTTCCGCCTTCTCCCGGTCCCCGATCGTGCGGTATACGAAGTTCAGGAGACGGGTCTGGTAACGCGTGACCAGTTCCGAGAACGCGCGCTCCTCTCCACCAAGGAATGAAGTCACGACGGCTGAGTCATCCATCGCCTGTAGGCGCTCCCTGATGCTCGGCCCTTCCACCGATACTGTTTGCTTACGGACGATGTTAGCCATTTTTCTCTCTCCTCTTAATAAGAGACACTCACGACACCAAATCGTGCACATCTCTAGCTGGAACATTCTGCGCTTCCATGTAATGCACGGCGCGTGCCCAATGGCGGTTGGGAGTAACCCGTTGTCAGTAAATGACTTATGGCGCTTAGCTCAATCGCTGAGCCTGTCCTGATTCTGCCAATTCTGTCCTATTTACATGACATGTCAGCGTCTTTCATTGATTAGACGCCAATTTGGCCCGCAGGGTTAACGGCTTGCGCGAAACCCCGCGGCGAACAGGAGACCGAGTGCGGTCTTGGCATCCTGAATTCCACCTGCTTCCACCATCTCCAACGCTCGGGACAGCCGCATTGGATGGAGGTCCAAAAACTCATCCGCCTCATGCTTAGTCTCTCCAGCGACCAATCCGGTTGCCATGAAGAGATGAATTTTTTCGTCAGTGAACCCCGGAGTCGTGTACATCGTGAGCAAGTGGTCAAACCGCTCTGCTGTGCAGCCGGTCTCTTCTTTCAGCTCCCGCACGGCACAATCGTGGGGGCTTTCGCCCGGGTCGAGTCTTCCTGCCGGGATCTCGTACATGTAGCCGTCGGCCGCATATCGATACTGCCGGATCATCAGCACCTGCGGATCTTCCCCTTTTGGATCGCTCAGGAAGGGTACGACCGCGCTTGCCCCCGGATGCCGGATCATCTCCAGCTCGCCGGTGGATCCGTCGGGAAATCGGACTGTGTCTACATCGAGCGAGATGACTCTTCCCGTATACGCCCGCCTGGATTCTATCCGTCCGGCTTTTGTTTCTTCTTCCATCGCGATTAAAGCCTAGGAGCTGTAAACGTGCAGATCCCCGACGCTCAAATCGGAAACTGAGGCGCGAATCACCCGTGCGTCACCGACTACGATCGTCTGCAGCTGGTCAGGATGCAGATGTGACCTGGCTGCCTCGAGAATTGCGTCCGCCGACACTTCACGGATGTTCTTCCTGTAGGAATCATAGTAGTCGGCGGGTAGATCGTAGATCACGAGGGTGGCGAGAGCAGATGCGATTGCCGCTGTCGTCTCGTATCGGATGGGAAACACCCCATCGAGATAGTCTCTCGCCAGCGACAACTCCTCTTCGGAGATCCGTTCGCCGCGGATTCGATCGATCTCGAGAAGGATCTCCCGTAGCGCTGCTGCTGTCACTTCGCTTTGCACGGCCGTCGATACGACGAAGGGGCCTGGTCCTCGCCGCCAGTCATAAAACGATGACGCCCCGTACGTGTATCCGTGCTCCTCTCGCAGATTCAGGTTGATCCGCGACCCGAAGAGGCCACCCAGGACGGCATTCATCACGAGCGTCGGGAAAAAATCGGGGTGGTTGCGCGGCAGACCGACATGCCCAGCCCGAAGCTCTGATTGTGGCGCCTCGGGCTTGTCCACTATATGAATGCTCTTTCGAGTCGTCCGGGCCATTGCGACAAACGGCCGGTTCGGAGCACGCCCCGACGGCCAGCGCTGAAACGCGCGTGTTATCAATGCGCGTGCCTCATTCGTGGACGTATCCCCCGCGATGATTGCGGTCGTCGATCCGGCGCGGTAGCTGGATCTATAAAACGCCTCGACGTCTTTCCGAGACAATGCCCGTACGCTCTCGGTGCCTCCCTCGTCGGGCTTCGAGTACCGGGATTCCTGTGTGTACAGGAATTCCGAGAACTTCTCGTCGGCTAATCCTCGCGGCTCCGTTTCGAGCTGAAGAATCTCCGCCAGACGCTCCGATTTAGCGCGCTCGACCTCACGCTCGGGGAAAACCGGACTGCTGATGGCCTCGCCAAGAAGCATCGTCGCTTGCTCCAGCTGCTCCGACAGCACAGTGATCTTGATGAATGCGCTGTCCCAGTCTGCTCCAGTTTCGACCGACGTCCCGAGCTGCTCGAACTTCTCCGCCAGCTCCGCTCCATCGAACTTTTCGCTGCCCTCGAGAAGCGTACCGGCAGTGAGGGCGGCGACACCTTCCTTGCCCGCTGGATCATTTGTGGACCCAGCGTCGACGATCACCAGCACCGTGACCACTGGCAGCTTCGCTACTGGCGCCGTGACGAGGCGGATTCCACTCGGCAGAATCTCATCGTGGAAACCCGGGAAATTGTAGCTCCGGGTTGGTCCCGGCTTCGGGCGAAGGGATGTGACCATCAGTTCGTGCCCGCGACTGCTGCCAGTGCGCTCTCCAGTTCGACTCCTTCCTTTGGTACGTAGAGAAGATTCGCCCGGTTGTTTGCACCAAGTCGTTCGGAGATGAGCGCGTTGACTCTCTGCGTAGTTACGGATCGATAGCGATCCGCCTGCTCGTTGATCAGCTCCGGCCGCTTGAAATAGGTGGCGAACATCGAAAGCCTGTCGGCCCTCTCGCCCGCTGACTGGAGGGACGCGAGCAAGTCTGTCTCGATGAGCGCGATGGCTCTTTTTACTTCCGGTTCCGTAACTCCTTCTCCGTGGACCGTGTCGATTTCGCGCTCGACTTCTTGCTCGAGCTGGGCGACGGAGGTTTCCGGCCGCGCAGTGACGTCCACGACCAGGATATCGGTGCCTTTGGCCAGGTCGAACGTGAACGCGCCGGCATCTGCCGCGATCTGCCGCTCCCGTACCAGAGACCGGTGAAGGCGGCTCCCCTTTCTCATCCCGAGCACTGCCGAAGCAACACTCGCGGCGTAGTATTCCTCGCTCCCAAAAACCGGTGAGCGAAATGCCATGAACAATCGTGGGAGGCTGACGTTATCGTAGACGACCTCGCGCAACCGGGCTCCGAACACGGGCGGGAGATTCATCGGTGGCAACTCAGGTCTCACTTTCCCACTCGGAATCGGTCCGAAGTACTCGGTGACCAGCTTGCGCGCCGCTGTCGAGCCGAAGTCACCGGCTATTGAAAGGACCGCGTTGTCCGGCGTGTAGTAGGTGGCAAAGAATTGCGCGATGTCATCCAGCGACGCGGCCGACAGATCTTCCATCGACCCAATGAGGGAATGCTGAAATGGGTGCGACGCCGGGAACACCAGCTCCTGCATCCTTTCGAGCATCGTGCCGTACGGCTGGTTGTCCACCGCCCATCGTCGCTCATTCTTAACGACATCACGCTGTGTATCCAGCTTTTCCTGAGTCATTGCCGGAAGCAGCTCCCCCATGCGGTCCGCTTCCAGCCAAAGAGCCAGTGCAAGCTCGTTTGACGGCACCGTCTCGAAGTAATTTGTCCGCTCGAGCCACGTTGAACCGTTCAGCGTTCCACCAGCGCGTTGAATCAGTTCGAAATGCTCGTTTGAACCAACATGTGCCGAGCCCTGGAAGAGCATATGCTCGAAGAGGTGCGCGAATCCGGTTCTGCCGGCTTTCTCATTCGCCGACCCGACGTGATACCAGAGGTTCACAGCCACGATTGGCGTGCTGTGATCCTCCGACAGCGTCACGAACAGGCCGTTGTCGAGGTGGAAGGTTTCTACCGGAATTCGCATTGTCGTAAATTGCCCGCCATGCAAACCCACTGGAACCCCCTCGGCGCCCGCACGTGATTGCCGCATTGGTCATTCTCGCACTGCTCCTGGGTTCATTGGTTCTGCTCTGGAGGTCGCAGGAGCGAATCCTGTTTCAGCCGCCTCGCCTGCTGGAAGAGCTCCCCGAGACTGGGCGCGTTTCGTACGACGCGGTAGATGGGCAGCGGCTGACCGGCTTCATGGTCGGGGATCCCAAAAGTGCGCCCGGCGTGCTGCTCTGCTTCCATGGAAACGCCGACCTTGCCGTATGGCAGCTCGACTGGGCCCGGGCGGTAGAGCACCGTACCAGATACGCCGTTTTCCTCGCAGAGTACCGCGGTTACATGTCGCTTGGTGGGAGTCCTACTTACTCGACCACGAAGCTCGACGCGCGTGGCGCCTATGACCATCTGCGAATTGCATTCGGTATCGATCGCACGCGGATGGCCTACTTCGGTCATTCACTCGGCAGTGGCGTAGCAACCGAGCTTGCCGAAATTCATCCTCCTACTGCTTTGCTTCTCCAGTCGCCGTTTTCTTCGGCTCACGCGATGGCGAGACTCATCGTGTGGCCGCCCATTTCCATTGTCTGGAGAGCTATCTCACGAATTCACTTCGACACGAAACACATTGTCTCTGAGCTCGATGTGCCGGTCTCGGTAGCACACGGTAAGCGCGACCGTATCGTGCCCTTCAGAATGGGAATCGAAGTTTACGAAGCTGTCAAACGAAAGGGTCATCTTCTCGTAGTAGAGAAAGCCGGGCATAGTGACATTGCCGAGATCGCCGGTGAGGCCTACTGGCGTTGGATTGCCGCGGCATTGAACCCCGACTCGAGCCCTAAGCCATCAGGCTCGCCGACAGCCCCTGGCAGGTAGTCTTCAGTGATCCAAAAAAGAGGGCACGACCCAGAATCAGATCGTGTCCTCTTTGATTGCCGCAGCTATTGGATCGGCTGCCCTGCTATGTCTCTGATCGCGATCGCCCCGACGTTGATTGCTTTCAGGCCTTGTTCGATTGTTTTTCGGTCACCGACTATTACCACCGCAAGTGAGCCTGGGCTTATGTACTGCTGCGCAACCCGAGCCACGTCGGCCTGAGTGACGCCTTCGATGTTCTGGACGTAGTTATTGTAGTAGTCGAGCGGGAGTCCATACAGCGCCACCGGTACCAGTGCACCCGCGATTTGCTGGGTCGTCTCGAAATTTCCCGGAAGCTGTAGCTGCAAATAGCGCTTCGCACGGGATAGCTCGTCGGGTGGAACCGACTGACGGATTCCATTCAGCTCCTTCATGAACTCGAGAAGCGCGGAATCGGTTTTCGCCGAGACGATCTCCGCCGATGCGGTGAAGGGTCCAGCCGCCCGTCTCATATCGAAGCGGGAGCCGGCACCATAGGTATAGCCCCGTGCTTCGCGAAGGTTCTGGTTCAGTCTGCTGGTGAAGGACCCGCCCAGGATCGTATTCATCACCGTCAGAGCGAAATAGTCCCTAGTCGAGCGCGGAACCCCCACGGACCCGATTCGGAACGACGACTGCGCCGCACCCGGCTTGTCGATCAGATAGATCGTCGTTGTGCCCGACTTTGGTGGCTCACTGTAATTGAGCTGGGGAAGATCTCCACGCTCCCAGTTGCCGAACAGCGTGTTGATCTTCTGCTCGACCTGAGCTGGATTCACATCTCCCACGACGATCAGGGTTGCATTGTTCGGCCTGAAATTCGTTTGGTAGTAGGACAATAAATCGGCGGTCGTGAGTGACTTCACGGAACCTTCGGAGCCGATTAGTGGAAGTCCATACGGATGCCCGCTGCCGTAGATGATCGCTGGAAACGCAATGTTCGCGATCGCCGGCCCTTGGTCGCGTAGCTGGAGGAGCTCGGTCAGGCGGGTTTTCCTTATCCTTTCAAACTCGTTCGCGGGAAACGACGGATGGAGGGCCACGTCCGCAAAAAGGGCAAGCGCGCTGTCGAGCTGTGCCGTTGGGGTGTGCAGCGACAGCGTGCTGGATTCCCAGCTGCTGGTCGGAGAAAGGTTGATGCCGAGGAATGCGACCTGATCGGCTATGTCCAGGCTCTTACGAGTCGTCGTGCCCTCGCGCAGCATGGACGAAGTCAGGTTTGCGACTCCCGTCTTGCCGGCGGGGTCGACGGTACCGCCACTTCCGACGAGAAGAACAAAGTCCGCGAGCGGAAGCTCGTGCTGCTCGACGATCATCAGCTTCAGCCCGTTCGGGAGTTGCCTCGTGAGGATTGGGGGAAGCGATACACGAGGTGGAGGCCCCAACTCGGGTGGTTTCGTTCTGTCAAACGTTCCCTGCGCTGAGGCGATCGACTGGACGGCGAGCAGGATAAGTACGCCCAGCGTGCTCGTAGCTCCAAAAACCTTCATCGATCACCTCCGCTTGCGGTTAGCATCATGTCCTTCTTCCCCTCCGGAACGACCGTAAGAACGATCTTCGGACGTCCGAGATAAGTCTTCGCGACGCGTTGTACATCAGCTGCCGTGACACGCTCATAGCGCGCCGCATCCTGCTGGACGTAGTCCGGATTGCCGACGAAGTAGTTGTAAGAGTTGAGTACCTCCGCCTTACCGAGCACGCTGGCAAGCCGGTTGAGGAAGCTCGCCTTGTACAGATTCTGGGCTCGTTGGAGCTCGCGTTGTGTAACGCCGCCGCTGATGACACCGGCAATCTCTGTCTGAACGATCCGATCAATATCCGCGACTTTCTGGCCGGGTTTTGGACTGACATCAATCTGGAATTTCCCATCCAGGCGCGAGCCATCCTGACCCGCGCTCACATTTTGTGCAATCTGGAGATCGTAGACGAGCTTTTTGTACAGGCGCGAGTTCTTGTCGTTGGCAATGATCTGGGCGAGGATGTCGAGAGCGGCGTCATCCTTCGAGAATCCCTTGACAGAGTGCCAGGTATAGAAGAGGCGCGGCAGCTGAACTTTGTCCTCGAGAACGAGGAACGTGTCGCGTGGAATCGCGACGGCGGGCACCGTTAGCCTCCTCTTCACCTCCGGGCCCCGGGGAATGCTCCCAAAGTACAGGGCCACCAGTTTCTTCACCGTCGATGGATCGAAATCTCCAGCGATCGTCAGAGTCGCGTTGTTCGGCGCGTAGTAGGTCTTGAAGAAGTTCTGCACGTCAGCCAACGATGCGGCACTTAGGTCGGACATTGAGCCGATGACTGGCCACGAATATGGGTGTGTCTTGGGATAGAGCGCGGCCAGAATGATTTCGTCCGCCCGTCCGTAGGGCACGTTGTCGACGCGTTGGCGCCGTTCATTCTTTACGACGTCGCGCTGAAGATTGACCTTGGGAAGGTCCATCGTCGGCAGGAGGAACCCCATGCGATCAGCATCGAGCCAGAGAGCCAGCTGAAGCGCGTTTGAAGGCAGCGTCTCGTAGTAGTTGGTCCGGTCTTCCGTCGTCGAGCCATTGTTGTTGGCCCCTGCCGCCTCGAGCATCTGGTCGAATGCTCCAACCGGAACGTTTTGCGAGCCCATGAACATGATGTGCTCGAACAGGTGCGCGAACCCGGTCCGGCCAACCTGCTCATCGCCAGAGCCGACGTGGTACCAGGTGTCGACGGCGACGATGGGGGTAGAGTGATCCTCGTGGAGGATGACCTCGAGGCCGTTCGGGAGCCTGTACTTCTCGAACTGGATACGAGGGGTGGCTTGTGCATCGGCGCACGCTGCCCCTAGGGTGCCTATTATTAAGTAACACAACGCCACTAAAAGGGGGTTCTTCTTCACAGCTTCCTCTCGAAAAAGAAGGCGAGCGGTGCTTTGAGCGATTCGCTAAAAATATACTTCCAGCGCTCTTCCCGATTTGGCGAGATCGGGCTGGTCTGAGTGGGGGACGTGTACGGTGTAAACCCGAAGCGCCTTGCCAGAATTCGCAGTCGCAGCATGTGGAAGGGATCGCTGACGAGAAGGGCCGTTTGAAGCCCCCGGACTTCGAGCATCCCCGCGACTGCGTGCATCGACTCACTGGTCGTCCGGCCTTCGTTCTCGACCAGAATCGCGCTGTCAGGAACCCCGTGTTTCCGGGCGTAGTTTCTGCCAACGGCCGCTTCGCTGGTGGTGTCGCCGGCTCCCGTTCCACCCGTGAGTATCAGCAGAGACGCCAGATGGCGATTCCATAGATCGAGTGCGTGATCGAGCCGGGCGCGGAGGACAGGCGATGGTTTACCCGCATACTGCGCAGCTCCCAGTACGACTATCGCCTGAACAGGCCGCGCTTCATCACGCGAGCTCCAAACGAGAACAGCTGTAGCGGAGGCGATCCAGAGAGCAAATGCGGCCACGACCGCGACCGTCAATATTCGCCGAATGATCTTTACGACATGTTTTGCTTTCGCAGAACGCTTCATCCGTACGAAAGTACGCTAGAAAGCACGTCTCGTGTGAGGCTCCGGGCACTCAACGGAATATCCCTTCGCTTCCAGTGCCGCTTTAAATTCGTCCTGCACCGGAGCTTCTCCGTGCACGAGCCAAACCGGTCCCAGCTTTGGTGACTTCTCCCGGACGCGTCCCAGCCAGGTCGTCAGCTCCGTTCGGTCTGCATGCGCGCTGTACCCGTCGATGACCTCGACACGTGCGTGGAGGGCGACATCCTCGCCGAAGATCCGGAGAACCGGTTGTCTCTCCACCACCCTTCGGCCGAGCGTATGCTCGGCCTGAAATCCGACCACGAGAATCGTGTTCCTCGGATCGCTCGCCCCTTGCGCCAGGTGATGAAGAATTCGGCCGTTCTCCATCATGCCCGATGCCGCAATTATCACCATCGGGCCGTGAGAGCGCGATATGGCCTTTGACTCCTCCACATCGCGTGTATAGTGGAGAAGGTCGAAGCGGAAAAGCTCCTTCGTTATCCGTACCATTTCTTCGGATCGGTCGAAGCTTTCGGGGTGCATTTCGAACACAGTCGTCGCATCGATCGCCAGGGGACTGTCGACATAGATTGGAATCGCCGGGATTGCTCCCTCCTTCACGAGACCATGCAGGACGTAGATCATCTCCTGTGTTCGCCCGACCGCGAACGCTGGGATGAGAACGCGGCCTCCTCGACCGGCAGTCTCGCGAACCACCTTGGCCAACAGCGCTCGGGCGCCTTCTACGGATTCGTGGTCCCTGTTTCCATACGTTGACTCCATGACAAGAGCGTCGGCACCGTCGGGCGGAACTGGGTCCCGGACTATGGCGAGACCACTTCTGCCAACGTCTCCGGAAAAGACCAGCCGCTTTGTCTTCCCTCCCTCCGTGCAGTCGACCAGGACAGATGCCGAGCCAAGGATATGGCCGGCGTCGATGTAGCTGGCACGCACTCCGGGAACAACGTCGAACGGCTCTGTGTAGGGAACGCCGACCATCAAGTCCATCGTGCGCACGGCGTGTCGCATTCCATACAGCGGCTCGATGAAGTCCTTTTTCCTCTTGGCCAGAAACTCGGCGTCTTTCTCCTGGATATGGGCCGAGTCGGCGAGCATTATCGCGCACAGGTCCCGCGTTGCCGCGGTTGCCCAGATCGTCTTGGAATAGCCCTCTGCGATCAGGTACGGAAGGCGCCCCGAGTGGTCGATGTGTGCGTGCGAGAGGACAACGGCATCGAGATCTTTGATCGGCAGCGGAAGCTTGCGGTTCTTCTCGGCTGACTCTTGCCGCCTGCCTTGAAACATCCCGCAGTCGAGAGCTACGGTATGCCCGTTGACGTGAAGAAGATGACAGGAGCCCGTGACTTCGCGTGCCGCACCGATGAACGTTATCTCCAAACAGCTATCCTTCTGCTACTGCATCGCGCGAAAACAGGATCGTGAGCCGTTGCTCGTCCTGCGACATCAGGGCCGGCTCCCATCCTCCCCTGCTTCTCTCGTTCAGAAGATCGGTGAGGGTATCTTCGTCCTCGCGCGTATGCCGCGTCAGCTTGACCACGACAGCCTGGTATTCTTTCATCGGGGATTAGAGATTATGAGCCGGTGAATGTTCACAGTATTGATGCCGGAATCCCGGGGCTAGAATGATCGAGCGCGTCAAGGAATTCCCCTCTCTGACTATTATCCGGCATCCCCTCGTTCAGCACAAGCTGACGATCCTGCGCGACCGGCAGACGGAGACCAAGACTTTCAAGGAGCTCGTCGATGAGATCGCGATGCTCATGGCGTACGAGGCCACCAACGACCTGAGTCTCGAGCCGAGGGAGGTAGACACTCCGCTGGAGAAGACGTCGGGCTGGCATATCAGCGGCAAGAAGCTGACGCTCGTCCCGATCTTGCGCGCCGGTCTCGGAATGGTTGAAGGGATTCTCCGCCTCGTGCCTTCGGCGCGCGTAGGCCACATCGGACTCTACCGGGACCACAGCACCCTGCTGCCAGTGGACTATTATTTCAAGGTGCCCGGGGATACGGCGGAACGAGATTTCTTCCTGCTCGATCCGATGCTCGCCACTGGGGGAAGCGCTGCTGCCGCTGTTGCCTCACTGAAGAGGGCGGGCGCAAACCGGATTCGGTTTCTCTGTTTGGTCGCCGCTCCCGAAGGAGTCCGGTATCTGAGCAAGGCGCATCCGGACGTCCAGATCTATTGCGCGGCCCTCGACCGGGAACTCAACAAGCAGGGTTACATCCTGCCGGGCCTCGGAGATGCTGGAGACAGATTGTTCGGCACGCGTTGAGCGCTAGCCGAACCACTCCCTGGGGTTCAGCTTCTGCTGCTCAGCGGCATCGATGACCCATTGCTGACTCTGCTGATCGGTCACCTCACTGCCCACCAGATCGAACCAGGCTGTCGCCTTTTTGGTATCCCCGATTCGTCTCCAGAGCTCGCCGACCAGATACGTAAGGATTGCTCGCTCTTCCCTCGGAACGGTGTCGTAGGCCTGGAGTGATTCCTCGAACATCCCCGCGGCATGCCGGCGGAAATAGCGCTCCGCTTCCGGGTCTCCCTCATCGACACAGCACCAAGCGGCACGAAGGAGGAGATCCGCAATGTGCCGCTGATCCAGACCTTGCCACCGGGCGACCTTGGCGGCCGCCTCGTACTTCTCCGAGCCACAAACCAGCGACGGCCGAAGCGGGGCAAGCTCCATGAGAACGTGCTGTCTCAACCCCGGGCTGACATCTGTCGCAGGCGTAAAATCGGACTCTCCACCAGAGAAGCCGCATTCGCTGCACATGTGGATGAGATATGCAAGCGGCTGCGTTCCGGCTGCTCGTTCGTGGAAATCGGTCCGTTTTCCCCCGAACGCATTTGTCGAAACTACAGTCTGGGATTTGAACTCGTTGTCGCACACGGGACAACGAAGCTCGATCTGACGCAGCGTTGTCATGGTTACTCCTCCTAATCAGCGCTCGAAGCTTTCCGAATACAGAGGGAATATCTGTGCCACAGTTTTGAAATCTTTGTCGAAGAGATCGGCCTTGTTGAGAGTTTGGGTGGATTGTATCTTCTCGCATCGCAAAAACCGCGACTGGCTCACCACCCCGCGACCTGGTCGTTGATGCTCATCAACCTACTGCCTGACTTTTTCGCAGTTCACAACAGTACAGACCGTGTCGCCGCCTATCTCCGCTACTTCGAAAACCACCGCCGCTTCCTAGAAGCCTACTGGCACAACTATGTGCTGGATCCGGCCGGGCCGCATTTTCTGGAAGTTGTTCGCTCTGCCGCACTTGCGAGCCGTGTAGACCTTCGCACGATGCTCGAGAGAATCGACGTCGTCTCCCTGGCCCGAAATACGGAAGAGCAATGCCGGACTCTCTTCGACGTCGACACTGACATCGACGTTGTGCTCATGGTTGGCGTTGGTGCGGCGAATGCCGGCGAGCTGGTAGTCGAGGGAAAAGGGGTCGCGTTCGTTTGCCTGGAGCATTTCACCAGCGTGACGAACCCGGAGACGCAGGGTCTGGGCCTCGACCCCGAGCTGATCCCACTGTGGCTCACCCACGAGATCGCGCACACGGTCCGCTATACCTCGCCCACCAGCAGGAGCGAGATGAAACAGCTGATCGATGACGCGGGCGGATACTACTCGTACTGGGAAACCGGCAGACGCGCTTCACTCCGCGAGCTCATGATCAACGAGGGTCTGGCCACGATTGCGTCAAGAGCAATCAGTCCCGGACATGCTGCCTGGGAGTACTATGGCTATACGAGACGCGAGTACGCGAGCGTCCGTGAGCTCGAGCCGCTGATGACGAGAGCCCTCAATAACGATCTGGATCGGGCGGGCCTGGGACTGCGGCTCAGATATCTCTCGGGTGGAATGAGCGATGACGCCCGAACTGTGGAGCGCCATGTTTTCCCTGAGAGAAGCGGCTACTTCCTTGGCACGAAGATGGTCGAGGCGGCCGTCAACTCACGCGGACTTTCCTGGGCAATCCGCGCCGGTGCCGGCGAGATCACATCGCTTGCCAGCTCTGCCGCCGCCTCCGCTTAACCCTACTTTCCAACACAAAAAGAGCTGAATACCCGGTCGAGCACATCCTCGATTTCCACGGCTCCTATAAGTTCTTCAAGCGAATGGACCGCGGTCCGGAGATGTACGGCGGCGATCGTCGCTGGAAGCTTCTCTTCTCGCCAGGCTGCCATGAACTGTCCGAGCTCTGCCCGGGCAGTGCCGATCGCTTTCTGATGACGGGCTCTGGTCAGCAGCGGCAGGTCGGGGACGATCGCCCCGTGTTGAGCATCCAGCGTACCGTCAATCGCGGCGAGCAGTTCCTGCAGCCCCGTTCCTGTCTCGGCGCTGACCGGAATCACGGTGCGCGAACCAGGCAGCTCATTGCCATTTAATTCGTCGCGCTGTGGTACTAAATCGCTCTTGGTGCGAACCGCCAGAATTGGCGCCGCTGAGTTCTGACCCACGAGATCGATTGTCACCTTGAGGCTCTTCGAATCCTCGGCACATGCAAGCACTACATGCGCACTCGCCAGATAGCGCTCACTCACTTCGATGCCAAGGCGCTCGATTCGGTCTTCGGTTTCCCGCAGCCCTGCTGTATCCACGAGGCGCAGGGGCCACTTGCCGCTATCGATCACAGCCTCGAGAGCATCACGCGTGGTACCGGGAATCTCCGTTACAATTGCGCGGGATTTGCCCAGAAGTGCATTGAACAGAGACGACTTCCCGGCGTTCGGCGGGCCCGCGATGACCACGATTGCGCCCTCTCGAATGAGCTCGCCGGCTGGGCCAGTGGAAATAAGGGCTTCAAGAGAGCTGGCAATTCCTGCGGCGGACTGATCAATCTTTTTTCGCGGAACCGGGCCATCGTCCTCCTCCGGAAAATCAACGTCGTAGGCAATCAGCGCCTCGAGCCCGATGAGATCACTCCTCAGGCTCAGGAGGCGGCGCGATAGCCCTCCATCCAGCTGGCCAAGCGCCGTCCGCTGCATGACATGAGAGCTCGCATCGATCAGATCACCGATCGCTTCGGCCTGAAGGATGTCGAGCTTGCCGTTGAGCACCGCTCGACGCGTGAATTCCCCAGGCGTTGCTTGTCGGGCGCCCAATGAAAGCAGAGCCGCGACTAGAGTGCTCGGAACGAGGTAGCCGCCGTGCGTCGAGAACTCGACAGTGTCTTCGCCCGTGAACGAGTTGGGGCCCGGGAAGAGCGTGACCAGCGCCTGATCGAGTTTCTCCTCGCCATCAAATACATCGCACAAATGGGACACCCGCGGCTCGAGAGGTGAAACCCGTAGTACCTTCGCGGCAATCGAAAACGCATCCGGACCACTCAGCCTTACGAGAGCAATCGCGCCACGACCCGGTGCGCTCGCGACAGCGACAATGGTATCCTCCAGTTCCACGGCGCTCGTGCCAGCTGATATCACGCGCTCGCTGCCGGAAGGACGAACATGGTGCCCGGCTCCAGGATCTTCACGGAGGGATGCAGGGGATGATCCTGAAGTGTTGCTCTCAGCCTGTCAATCGCATCGAAAGCCGTCGATGTGACGTGATTGAACGTCCCCCAGTGGTAGGGGATGAGGTATCTGGCGTTGAGTCTCTCGAAAAGAGTGAGCGCATCGCTGCTCGTCAGGTGCCCCTTACGGAACCCGGGTTTCCACCACGGGGCGTGTCCGATCGGGAGGAGCGCGAGATCCAGGTTCCGCCCGTTCGCAATCAGATGGTTCTCCACGAGGTGTGTCGTGTTGGAGGTGAGAGCCGTGTCTCCGGCAAAGAAGCAGGACACAGTATTCGTATCAATAAGATACATATTGGTGGCGCTTCTCCAGCGATCTATGCCATAGCGATTCCCCTTGTGGGTCGCCAAGGCAGCCCGGATCTTCACACCATCGAACTCCATTCCTTCACCTGGAGCAACCGCGACCGCATGGCTGTATCCCTGCTTCGCCAGCCATTTGGCGATTGCCGGCGGAGCAAACAGGGGAATGTTTCTCGGAAGCGCGTCGAGAGAAGCGAATGAGAGATGATCGGCGTGCGCGTGCGTCAGCAGGATCGCATCGAGGTTCGGAAGGGCTTCGAGAGCTATGCCTGGGGCACTGACACGCGGGAGGAATTTCCCGAGAGCTAGATCGAAATTGGGGTCCGTGAGGATCCGTTTTCCGCCAATTTCAATTAGTAGCGTTGCGTGACCAATGTAGGTGACACGCAGCATGGCTTCCCCCTTACCCTGCGGGACGTGCCTTTGCGCGTTCCCTTGCCAGCATCCATTGCTGCGGAAGTGCGGCGATGTTCTGCGCTGTGTAGTAGAGATTGAGACCCGAAGCCATGTTGAGCAACACCACTGTCATCATCACGGGGAACATGTAGCCCATCATCTTCGCCTGTGGATTCGGCGGAGCATTGCGCATTCCAATCCACGACAGCACGTACATGGACGCACCCATGAGCAACGGCAGAATGTAGAGCGGATCCTTGATCGAGATGTCGTGCAGCCACATGAAGGGCACGCCGCGAAACTCGATCGTATTCTGGAAAACGAAGAACAGAGCGAAGAGGATCGGCATTGGGAGGAGCGCCGGCAGACACCCGGTCAACCCGGCAAAAGGACTCACCCCAGCGTCACTATAGACTTTCATGATCGCTTCGCGCTGCTGTACCGGATCCTTGTATTTCTTCTGGGCAGCTGCAAGCTTCGGCTGCAGCTCCTGCATCTTGAGGCTCGAACGCATGGTGCTCTGATTGAGCGGCCATAATGCGAATCGTACGAGAATTCCGAGAATGACCAGCACCCACCCATAAGTCAGGTTGAGCCGGTTGTGCATCCAGAGCAGAGCCTGGATAACCTTCGAGGCAATCGGATGCACAACACCCTGCAGGAAGCGCCAGCCGTAGGGATTTACATGGTCGAAGTCCTGGCCCATCCTCATGAGACGCTGTGATTCCTGTGGGCCTGCATAGATCTGGAACGAAAAATTGCCGTTGCGAACTTCTTCCACCACGCTCGCTGAGGCAGTCGTTGCGATCTTCGAAGTGCGTGGGCCGCCAGCCAGTGTGACTTCACTGAATGGCGTGCCCTTTGGCGATGCCAGAATTCCGAACACGAAGTACTTATTCTTTATCGCCACCCAGTTGAGTGGTCCGGCCTCGAGTGTTTTCTCCCCGGGATCCAGGCTGCCGAAAAGCACGCTTCGAGCATGATCGCGTTGTGGCTTGAAGCTGTAAGCCAGAGTCCGATGATCTCCAATTGTATCGGCCTCTGTTGGCTGCAGCGTCCTGGGAAGCTCAGTGACCAGATATACCGTTCCCTGTGTTCCCGTGACTCGGCCGTCGACTCTGGTCGAATAGCTGGCAGCCGTGTCCTGGGAAACACTGTATGAAATCGAGACTCCGAGATTCTTTACCGATGCGTTATAGGTAAGGGTCTCGTCTCCTTTGGCGTTCCTGACTCGTGTGAGAGCAAACGGTACCTGCGACAGATCCACTGTATCCGTTGGCGTAACCAGCTGATACCTCAGAAGCGAGGAGCCAGGGACTCCCAGATCAACCAGGCCGCCGCTTACCGATCGATTCTTGTAGTCTCTATTCACTATCGAGACCGGGGTAGCTCCAACATTGCTGAATTGGTAGATCGCTCTCGGAGTGTTGACCGCTACCGTTTCTGCGAGCGGCTGAGCCGGTCTGTTGCCTGTTAATGCGACTACTGCACGAACCGGTGAACTAGCGGCTGTGGAGGTTTCCGCCGCCAAGGTCTTCGTAGCCAGTGGTTGTGTTGACGACGCGGTGCTATTCAGCCCCGAGACAGAGTCCTTTCCAGTCGCACCTTGGCTCGAAGGTGTCGGCTTGGTCGCCGGAAATAACAGCTGAGAAATCGCAATGACTATGAGCGAGAGAAAGAGAGCTAGAAAGAAACGCTTATCCATTCAGGGAACCGGGTCGTAACCGCCCGGCCGAAAGGGGTGACATCGAAGAATTCGGCTTACGGTAAGCCTCAGTCCCTTTGTCACTCCATGTCGCTCGAAGGCTTCGAGTGCATAGGCCGAGCATGTTGGATAGTAACGGCAGCTAGCCGGAAACAGCGGAGATATACCCAGCTGATAGCCGCGAATCAGAACAATAAATACGGAACGCATCGCTAGCGTGACATTCGCGACACCCACTCGCCGATAGCGCCTACATCGCCGGCAAGCTGCGCAAAGCTCGAATCGTAGGCTTCGGGTTTCGCACGAATCAAAACGTCGATCCGTTGCAATCCAGGCAATAGCTTGATTCTTACCAACTCGCGCAGGCGACGTTTTACCCGGTTCCGCTCGACAATATTGTGCCTGTGCTTCGGAACGACTACTCCGGCTCTCGGATGCAATAACAGGGAAGCAGATGCCCGGGCTTCCAGACGCTCGGTTTGCATTCGCTTCCCTGTACGCCTTACTACTTCCAGATCGATCTCGCTCGTCAGCCTGGAGCTGCGAGGGAAGCCGAATGGTCTAGGCGCCAGCGTATTTCGTCGGCAACTGGACGGTGAGCCGTTTGCGTCCTTTCTTACGGCGGCGGCTAAGAACTTCACGTCCCCATCTGGTAGCCATCCGCAACCTAAAACCATGTGTGCGGATGCGGCGCTTGTTGCGAGGACGGTACGTGGGCTTGCCCATTACGATACTCCAGAAACAAAAAAGAACGGGTGCGGTTGAGAGGCGGTAAAACTATTCCAGCATTGAAGATAGTTCAAGTCGGATGAAGGAGTTAACGTGTACCCCGTTTGACTTTTCCACATAAACCGCGTAGGGTAGCCTGTCATGTCGCTCAGCCCCGCAGAAGTTTGGAAACGCCTCCTCGATCGCGCCCGTCAAGAGCTCCCCGATCAAACTTTCCAAGCCTGGCTCGAGCCCACTGAAGCTCTCTCCATTGAAGGCAGTACCATTTTTGTAGGAGCTCCAGATCAGTTCACCGCTGACTGGAACGACTCCAAACACGCTGAACTACTGTCGAGCTACGCGCCGATTGTCCTTGGCTACCCATTGAGTGTCGCGTTTCGGGTAGCCGAGGAGCGGAAAAAGCGCTCCCAGATGGATTTTTTCGTCAGCCCACCACCAACATCGGTAAAGCCACTACCGGCACATAACGGAACCAGTTCACCGCCACTGAGTGAACGGTACACTTTCGATCTCTTCGTAATTGGGAAGTCTAATGAACTCGCCGCTGCTGCCGCACATGCTGTAAGCCAAGCGCCTGGAAAGGTCTACAACCCCCTCTTCATATACGGAGATACCGGTCTCGGAAAGACCCATCTAATGCAGGCGGTTGCGCATGAAACACTTCTACGCAGCCCGAAAACCAGAATTACCTATGTAGGGACAGAGCAGTTCATGAACGAGCTGATTGGCTCGATTCTCGACCGAACCGGACCTGAGTTCCGCCGACGATATCGGGAGACTGATCTGCTCCTCATTGATGATGTGCACTTCCTCAAGGGAAGAAAGGAGACGACCCAGGAAGAGTTCTTTCACACGTTCAACGCGCTTTATGAAGCTGGTCGCCAGATCGTTCTCACCAGCGATCGGCCACCATCAGAAATTGCCGGCCTCGAGGCAAGGCTCATTAGCAGGTTCCAATGGGGCATGGTAGCCGATATTGGACTTCCGGATTTCGAACACCGGGTTGCCATTCTCAAACAGAAGGCACAGCTCGACCGTCTAGAGCTCACCATTCCGGATGACGTCATTCATTTCATTGCTGAGCATGTCCGGTCAAATGTGAGGGAGCTCGAGGGGTCTATCATCAAGCTTCTTGCCTATGCGTCCCTGAAGCACAAGGACATCACAGTCGATGTTGCACGGGAAGCGCTACGCGACAAGCTCAGGGCAATCGAAGGGCTCGAGCAGGAAGGAAGTACGTCTCTTACGATTCTCACAATTCAGCAAGCAGTGGCCAAGGAATGGGGAGTAACCGTCGACGGTCTACGCTCAAAGACCAGAACCAAAACCCTTACCACCCCGCGGCAGATCGCCATGTATCTTGCGCGTGAGCTTCTCGCCACTCAGCTCGTCGAGATAGGAAACGCTTTTGGAGGACGTGATCACTCTACAGTTATTCATAGCTTGGAAAAAGTCCAGCAGAGCATTATCAATGATTCCGAGTTGAAGTCCCGTATCAATCGCATCCGCAATTCCCTCGAAACTTTCAACTTTCGTCCCACGTCTCGTGTGGAAACCACCAGGGCTTCATAGGGACCGTGTTGACAAGCTCTGACAACTCAGATTACCCACATCCGATCACACATCACCCAGCATAGCGGAAATCCTGCTGCTACCATAAGTTAGACCCACTCGACAGAAGTCCACAAAACCTGCTACAGCTACTAGTCTTAATTCTCTTATAAAGACTACCTAGTACCTCACCTGAATCTCCACAGGGGAAGGGATGCGCTTTACGATCTCTCGTGAAAAGCTTCAAGAAGGATTGGCTGCTGTAGCGGCAAGCATCCCGGCAAAAACGACACTACCGGTGTTGGCCAATATTCTGGTGGAAACAACGGATAAGGGTATCAAGCTTTCCGGGACGGATCTCGATATCGCCGTTAGCACGGAAGTAATGGCGGATGTGGAAGTAGCTGGAGCCGTAACAGTGCCGGCGAAGAAGTTGAGTGAGATTGCTCGAGAATTGCCACCAGCTCCAGTCAAGATTGCAGCTGTTGGAGAACAGCGGGTGACCCTCGATTGTGGACGGTCGCGGTTCAAACTCTTGGGCCTTCCGAGAGATGAGTTTCCGACTTTCCCGTCAGTGCGGTTCAATGAGAGCTGGAGAATCAGGTCGGGCGACTTACAGCAGCTGATTTCTCACACCTCGTTCGCGGTTTCTTCGGAAGAAAGCAGACCCATATTAAATGGTGTTTTGTGGGAGCTGAGGCCGGACAAAATGCGCATGGTAGCGACGAATGGTCACCGCCTTGCCAAGATGGAAATGCCGATTAACTCAGCTAACGCACCAGCCAGTGATCTCATCGTTCCGCCGAAGGCTCTCGAACAGGTTAGAAGGCTCTTTCCTGCGGAGGAGGAGCTCGAGATCGCCCGCGGCGACAATCATATCGGTTTCAGGTCGCCATTCACCGCGGTCTTCACAAGGCTCATTGAGGGACCATATCCGAATTACGAGCAGGTCATTCCGAAGGACAATGACAGAGTAGCAATTGCGGATAAACTTGCTCTGGCAAGCGCGCTGAAGAGAATGTCTGTAATTGCGTCAGATCAGACGCATCGAATCCGGCTCTCGTTCAATTCGGGAATGCTGAAATTCAGCGTACAGACCCCCGACCTCGGCGAAGCCCAGGATGAACTTCCGATTCGCTACACGGGTGACCAGCTCGATATTGGCTTTAATGCCAGCTATCTGCTTGAAATTCTGCGCTATATCCCGACCGACGAAGTACGTTTGACATTCAAGGCACCGGAACGCGCGGCGACGTTGGAACCGGAAGGCTGGAAAGACCCCGCGACGTACATGTGCCTGGTAATGCCGCTTCGGCTCGTCGACTAGCGCGCTGAGCTGTAGTCTTGCTTCGAGCTTTGCTTGAAGCGATGGATCTTGCCCGACACGGTGATTGCCAAATCCAGATCCTGCCCTGTGGTGATACGTGCGATACGCCCGTTTTTGGGGCTCACGTAATAAACGGCACTTCCAGTCCCCTTTGCATCGAGCGTCAGGGAGTGCTGTTGTTGGGCTCCCTCTCCGTGCGCCTGGATCGTATCGCTACGCTGTACCACCATAACCGGATAGCCCTGATATGACGTTTCGCCCGACACGACGTATGATCGGCTGATGCGCGCTGTCGTCGGGATCATTCCCTGACACGCCTGCAACTCCACGGAGTCTCTCCAGCTGGTTCCTTGTGAAAGTTGAGCCGGGAAATGTACCAGCACATTCTGGAGATCTGCTGAAAGCGCTGAACTCGTAGGGCTGCATTTTTCAGCGAGACTGTCGGCTGACAGTATCACACTATCATTGACGAATTTTCCCGAAAGTTGTACGGGCAGCTGAATGAGTTGCGCGGGGCCGATCGCACCTTGAGTTGTGGTCGAAAAAGTGTCAACGGACGCTGTGAAGTGAATGGTATCCCCAGCTGGTTCCAGAGTCACCAATTCATGCGTTGAGTTCGTGGATATTTCCCGGTGTGAGCCGGAGTCCGATTGGCTTTCGATCGTCGCGGTTCTGGATATCTGGTAGGAGATTACGCCAGGCGCATAATTGAAAGTCCACGAGCCAGCAGTTGACGGTAGAGGGACTGTCGTGGGCAGCGATGGCAATGGTGTTGGTTGCCCGGCTGGCGGTACCGTGGATGCAGTACAAGCAGAAGCGAGGTAAACGAGGAAACACCAACCATTGGTTCTTCGGCGCATCATCCAACCTTTTTCCGTTTGGTATTCAGGAAAAGCAAACAACCTCCGACAGTGTTCTGTCGGAGGTTGTTGCATCATCGGCAAACGGTCTGTAAGCCGGGTTCTGTCGGGCTACTTGCGTAACCCGGACGATCATTTCTCTACGAGCATGGTCACCCATGCTCTCTAGCAGCCTACCCGCGGCGTCTTGGTCGAGGTGGTCTCCTCTCGCCGCATATTTGGCCTTGCTCCAGCTGGGGTTTGCCATGCCGCACATGTTGCCATGAGCGCGGTGGGCTCTTACCCCACCGTTTCACCCTTGCCACCCGTGAAGATGGCGGTCTGTTCTCTGTGGCACTTTCCGTCGCGAATAGCTCTCGCCGTTCGCGCCCAGGTGTTACCTGGCAGCCTGTCCACCGGAGCCCGGACTTTCCTCGAATCGGTACCACATGGATACCGACGCGCGATCGTCCGACCGTTTGCCTCCTCAAATATAGCAACCCCGGCAATCCGATTACACGGTATCCCTGGTGAGTCTGACGATAGGCGGTTAATCCCCGTTTTGGGGTCTCCAGCGCGGGACGCGGGGCTGACAGTCCAGCGCTACACATCTGCCCGCGGTCCTACCCGTTAACCGTGAGGATACTATGCCTTCCGACTCGAAGCGCGCCACCCGTACTCCTGTCTCGACCATCCTTACTCCTCTCGAACGTTCCAGAGTCGACGCAGCAGCGCAGGGATTGTGTGATGCCATCCATAGAGAATCACTCGACGAGGTTCTTCTGGATTTGAGGGAACAGAAAGCAAGTCTGGTCCTGATCTCGGTTACACGATATGGCTCACAGAACTCCAGTAGAGTCGCGGCAATGGTTCGTGAATTCCCGAGAGTGCCAGCAGTAGCCTTGCTGACGGAAACGCAGAACTCCACGCCGCACACGACGCTGGCTCTGGGACAACTCGGGATCCGAACGCTCGTCGACGCGAGATTACCAGCCGGCTGGCAGACATTGAGAAATATCCTTGCGTCGCAAGGCTCGAGCGATCTGCAGCGCTCGGCGCTAACGCAGATCAGTCTCGATCTCCCCAATGTGTCGAAGGACTGCTGGCGCTTCTTCGAGCTGCTGTTCGACTCATCACCTAAAATCTCTACGGTTCGGCAGCTTGCTCGCCACCTCAACATTCTGCCGAGTACTCTTATGAGTCGTTTCTTCCGGGCGAGATTACCGGCTCCGAAACGCTATCTGTCGCTCGCGAGACTCATACGTGCGGCGCGGTTGTTCGAGAATCCGGGGCTATCTGTCGCACGAGTGGCGAACCATCTCGACTACTCATCACCTCAGAGTTTCGGCCGTCATGTGCGTACGATCATGAAGATGTCCCCCGTAAAATTCAGAAGCGCATACGATGGTCAGGGGATGCTTCAGCTTTTCAGGACCGAGTTGGTTCTTCCCTATACCGACGTCCTGTGCGCATTCCGTCCGTCAGCAGCATATCCGGGCTGGATCCCGAAGACACATCCAGGTGACGTTCCTAGCTCTCGAGAGCTTTGATGATCTGGCTTGCCGAGACGAGGCTGACAACAGGAACGCCGGCTGCTTCAATCGCCTGGCGTCCACCCTCTTCTCTGTCGACGAGAGCGAGCACGCCGACTACGATTCCGCTTGCTGCGCGCACAGCTTCAATGGCGCGAAGTGCCGATCCACCGGTAGTGATAACATCCTCGATCACGGCTACCCTATCACCCTCTTTGAAAGGTCCCTCGATGGTTTTTCCTGTTCCGTGCGACTTTGCTTCCTTTCGAACGGTGAACGCTCGCAGAGGGCGATGAGAATCGGCGCTGGCGTAACTAATGGCATAGGAGATCGGGTCAGCGCCGAGAGTGAGACCGCCAATCGCATCTATTTCCCAACCAGATTGTTGAAGGATGGATAGCGCGAGTGGACCGATGAGCGATAAACCCTCCGGACTCATCGTCGTCAATCTTGCGTCGACGTAATACTTCGACTGCTTGCCGGAGGCGAGTGTAAACTGACCACGTTTGGCAGAGCGTTCGGCAAGCAGCGCGACGAGCACGGAGTGATCAGTCATGGTGCGGGAGGTTATGGATTCTTATGATTGGAGTCAATGCATTTGCTTTCGCAGATCGGGTTCGGACACTGGACTGGTGTCGTCGGATGGGTCGTCTCCGTTGCAACCGTGCTCGGTCTCGTCCTTGTCCTTCGTCACGAGAGACGGCAGGCGCGCAGCCTGGTTGAACGCTCGAAGGAACTGGAACGGCTTTCCTCCGAGCTATTGCGGGTGAACCGCATGAAAAGCGAGTTCCTCGCAAATGTGTCGCACGAGCTCCGAACTCCCCTGAACGCCATTGTCGGCTTCGTAGATCTGTTGCGGGAGGGCGTGTACGGGGAGCTTGCTCCCCGCCAGGTAAAGCCGGTCGAGCGCATTGAGGCCTCAGCCAATCATCTCCGGCATCTCGTCGATCAGGTTCTTGATCTTGCCAAGATGGCCGCGGGCCGGCTCGAGATTCATACCGAAAGCATTGATCTTCGCCCGTTCGCTCTCGATGTGGCTAGCGAGATAGAGTCGCTGGTCAGCGAGAAGGGTCTAAGCCTGTCGCTCGTAATGGGCGCGGCTCTTCCGCGGATCAGAACGGACCCGACTCATTTGCGACAGATCCTCGTCAATCTGCTGGGTAACGCGGTGAAGTACACGGACGAGGGTGGAATCATCATTCGCACGCGTCTCGTTGATTCTCTCCCTGACAGCGGGGCCGGTTCCATCAGCCGGAGCTCATACCCGACAAATCCCTGGATCGGCATCCAGATAATGGATACTGGAATCGGCATTGACCCGGCTGACCAGAGTAGAATCTTCGAAGAGTTTGAGCAGATAAACGCCGGCCCTCGGGGGAATTCCGCGGAGCGTGGCACTGGACTGGGGCTAGCGATTTCCCGGCGCCTTGCCGCGTTGATCGGCGGAATGGTGGAGCTCGAGAGCGAGCTGGGAAGGGGTTCGACTTTTACGCTTTGGTTGCCGGTCGACCCAGCCGACTTACCGGTTGCGTCTAAGTAATCCCTTGAACTTGTCCAGCATCTTCGGTTGGTCCGGGGGGAGGCTGGCTGCTTCAGCAAAGGCGTTTGCGAAAGCCATTACGCTCGGATACCTGGCTGCAGGCGAGCGGGAAAGAGCGCGCATCACCACGGCGTCGAACTCTGGCGCGAAATCGAACCCGGCCTCTCCTGCATCCTTCAGCGGGATTGGAGGCATAGTCAACAGCTGCGTGAACATTTCACGCGGTGCCTTGGCGGTATAGGGCAAACATCGCGTCAGCAGGAAATACGCAATCGTAGCGAGACTATACTGGTCAGCTGCGGCAGTTACAATTTCGCCCGACAATGCTTCCGGGGCTATGTACATGAGCGTGCCGACAAAGAACCCAGCGCGGGTCAGGCGCTCGTCAGTCGACGCCTGTGTATCGGTGGCGATCCCAAAGTCGAGCAGCTTCACGCGCCTCGTCTTCGGGTCGTACATCACATTCTCGGGCTTCAGATCGCGATGTACGATGTTGGCGTCATGGGCCGCCTGGACGCCGGCAGCTATCTGCGTGACAATGGTTGCGACTTCGTCTTTTGGAAGGGGCGCGTTCTGTTTGGCATAGCGCTCCAGGATTTCACCTTCTGCCCACTCAATGGCGAGAAAATGGAGGCCGTCCGCCTCGCCTATCTCAATAGTCTCGACGACATTGGGGTGTCTTACTCTGGCACCGTACTCCGCCTCACGAACGAAGCGAGCTACCGCCGTCTTGTCCTGGCGTAGCTTTTCCCGTAGCACTTTTACTGCTACAGTGCCATGATTGGGATGATCGGCAAGGTATACGGCGGATGTACCGCCTTCGCCCACCTCTTTCTTGATTGCATAGCCTGCGACCTTGGCGCCGACCATTTGTTCTCGAGACACGCCGCGAAGCTAATAGAAACCGGCAACACCGGATAGGGTATAAACTGCTCATGCTGATTTCTGCCAAGTACTGTTTGGGACTCCTTTTCGCTGGGACTACTGTCGTCAGTGGTTGTAGCTCTGCGGGCGCGGGTGGCAACCCCCAGCCCAATCCCAGGGTAATTCCTCCAGCTGGCACGGCCACGCCGGATGTGAGTGATCTCTATCGGGAGATCGGATTGCTGGCTGCTCCCGGCCCTGTCGCGTTCGTCGGTAAGATTTCCTCCTTCGCAAGCGCGTTTCCGGACACGACCCTCGTTTTGGTGAGTATCTCAATCCCCAACCGCGCGCTCACATTCACCAGGGAAGGCGATAGGTATCGTGCTCCTTACGAAGTAAAGCTCAGCCTCAACCGCGGGGAGGTCGAAGCGGCAAGCGTCAACGCGATGGAGATAGTTCGCGTCGGATCATTCCGGGAGGTAAACCGTACTGACGAGAGCATAATCTTCCAGCACTATTTTCATGTGCAACCGGGGGTTTATGCCGTCTCGGCAACGGTGCGCGATGTAGGCGGGTCAAGGGGTGCGACCCAGCAGGCCACGATTACCGTTCCTACGCTTGGGACTGGGCGCCTTTCTACTCCCGTCGTTATCTACGAAGCGAGCGGAAGGTCAACCCTCGACTCAGCGCCGGCCTTGCTTGTAAGCCCTCGTTCGAGCGCCGTCTTTGGGCGCGACAGCACCGTGGCGATCTATGTCGAAGCTTACGGTCAGGGAGCTCGGCTGCCGATCGACTTTGTCGTTCGCAATGACAAAGGAGCGCAACTGCTGCGCGACTCCGCTACACTGGCTCGTCGGGGGGCGCTGTTCAGCGGTGTGGTGAGCGTGCCTATCTCGACCGTGGGTGTCGGCATCGCCCAGGTTTCTTTCACTCGGCGAGACGGCCCAGACAGCGTAAAAGTCCCCTTGTTTGTGAGCTTTGGTGAGGACATTCCTCTCATGTCGTTCGAGGACATGCTTGGCTACCTGCGATACTTTGCCAGCCCTAGCCGTCTCAGCGGGCTTCGAAATGCTCCGCCCGAAAGACGTGCAACGGTGTGGGCGGAATTTCTCCGTGCAACTGATCCGGTACCTGAAACGCCCACGAATGAAGATATGCAGGCGTATTTTGGCCGGATTCAGCTGGCGAACGCTCAGTTCAGGATGGATCGAAACCCAGGGTGGCTCTCTGATCGCGGAATGGTGTTCGTGGCGTTGGGTGAGCCCGATCAGGTCCTCGAGCGCAACGTGAATCAGACGATCTCGACGACCCAAATGGGCTCAACGACGCGGCTTCAGATCTGGCAGTATCGCAATCTCAACTCGCAGTTGATCTTTTATGAAGAAACCGGAAGGTGGAGACTGACCAGGCCAAGCGAGACCGAATTCCTTGCGCTCAACGCCCGGCGGCAGCGATAAATACGCTTTAGCGAGCGCTGCACGACTCACTTCCAACAAACGCTCTCGAGCTCTTGGTAAAACGAGGGCGTTTATATTGACTCAATGAAAGGTCCAGACAGCCCGCGACTGTTCCTGGTCGATGGTTACGCCCTCATCTATCGCGCTTTTTTCGCGCTCATTTCGCGGCCCCTGACTACAAGCAAAGGCGAGAATACTTCTGCCAGCTGGGGGATCGCCAACTTTCTGCAGCGCCTCATCACCAAGCACCAACCGGACTATTTGGGCTGGGTGCATGACTCGGGTCTCTCGTTCCGGCACGAGCGCTATCCAGCATACAAAGCAACTCGCGAAAAGTTGACGGAGGAGCTCCAGTCCGATTTCGATCGTGGCATGGAGCGCATCTCCCAGATGCTGGATGCCTACCGGATTCCGATCTTAACGCTGCCCGGGTACGAAGCCGACGATGTGATCGGGACGCTCGTTGCACGAAGCGTCGAAGCAGGTGTGAACGTCGTCGTAGTATCGGGTGACAAGGACTTCCAGCAGCTGGTGAAGCAGGGGGTTTGGCTGTTGAACCCCGGCCGCGGCGGGCCTGCCAACGTCGAGGAGCATTGGGTAGGAGTCGAAAACGCGGATGAGCGTCTTGGCGTAGCACCAGAATATGTCACCGACTATCTCGCGCTGGTCGGGGATTCGTCGGACAATATTCCCGGAGTACGAGGAATTGGCGACAAGACCGCCGTCGAGCTGGTGAAGCAGTATGGCCACCTCGAGTCGATCCTCGCTCACACTGTGGAGATCACCAAGAAGCGTCCGAGAGAGGCCCTCCTCGAGCACGCCGACAACGCCCGCCTCTCAAAGGAATTAGTAACAATTCGCACCGATCTGGAGGTTCCATTTGACCTTGATTCACTCAGGATAAAAACTCCGGACCACCACCGGCTTCGCGACCTGTTCATAGAGCTGGAATTTCACGCGCTGGCGAAGGACAGCGCTGTACTAGCGCCGCCGACTGAGGAGAAGCCGAAGCAGCTGGTCAACTATGTAACTGTTGATACGGTTGAAGGACTCCAGCACGCGGTCCGTCGCGCGCGTGAGGCAAACGCGATAGCGCTGGATACCGAAGTCCTGATCGACGCTGACAGTCCGCAGACCGTCGATCCGCTGCGCTCCTCGATCATTTCAATATCGATTGCCGTCGGCGATGGAGAAGCGTACTACTTCCCGCTTCGCCACCGCCTGTCACACAGTGGGCAGGGGGAACTCCTTGTCGACGCTGCCGGGGATCGATCCGCGACCGATGCGCCGGAAGAACGTGGCCTCATTCGGGGTGGGGACGAAGTTTTTCCGGAGGTGCCGCTGAAGAAAAAGAAAGCGGATGGCGATACGATAAGCATCGCTGGCAGAATGCTACGACAAAACCGCCCATCACAGGTTCGCAATCTTCCGGCGCTCGACTCGCCGGAGATGAAGCCCCTCAGGGATCTTCTCGAAGACCCTTCCGTGCGAAAGACTGCTCAGAACGCAAAGTTCGATCTGCTGGCCCTTCGACGCGCGTTCGTTCGTTTATCAGGGCTTGATTTTGACACGATGTTGGCGAGCTATGTGCTCGACCCGGGCCGCCGATCCCATGGTCTTGATGTTCTGGCGCTCGAGTTTCTCGATTACACAATGACATCCTACGCGGATCTTTGCGGCAAGGGCCGTTCTGCGATCCCGTTCGACGAATGCCCCGTCGAAGCCGCTCGTGACTACTCGTGCGAAGAGGCGGACATGACGCTTCGTCTTCGGGCGATATTCGAGCCCCAGCTCGAGTCACACCAGCTGACACGCCTGCTGGATGGAATTGAAATTCCTCTCATCGATGTACTGGCCGAGATGGAATGGACAGGAATCGCGATCGACTTGCCGTGGTTTTCGTCCCTCAAGCAGCGCTTTCAGAGGGAGCGCGAAGCAGTCGAGAAGCAGATCTACGAAACAGCCGGAACGGAATTCAACATCAACTCGAATCCCCAGCTACGCGAGATACTCTTCGACAAGTTGAATCTGCCGATTCTGAAAAAAACGAGCACGGGTCCGTCGACCGATGCCAGCGTTCTGATGGAACTGGCTGAAGACGGCCACGTGCTGCCGACACTCCTGATGGAGTACCGAGAGCTATCAAAACTCGAGAACACCTACCTCGACACCTTGCCACGCCTTGTCAACCCGAAGACGGGACGTTTGCACACATCATTCAACCAAACCGTCGCTTCAACGGGGCGGCTCTCGTCAGGTGATCCAAATCTTCAGAACATTCCAATCCGCCGAGAGCTCGGTCGCGACATTCGACGCGGCTTTATTCCACGCAAAGGCTGGCAGCTTATGGCGGCGGATTATTCGCAGATCGAGCTCCGCCTTCTTGCCCACCTTTCGCGGGACCCCGCGTTTGTGGAAGCCTTTCAGGCAGGTGGTGACATCCACCGGCAGACAGCTGCGCTCATCTTCGACGTGCCGCTGACGGAAGTAACACCCACTATGCGTAGCCGTGCGAAAACCATCAACTTCGCTACGATCTACGGTCAAGGCCCGCACGCTCTTTCCAGGCAGCTTGGCATCGAGCACGCCGAGGCAAAGGAATTTATTGCACGGTACTTCGAGCGCTTTCAAGGTGTGCGGAATTATCTCGATGCGATGGTCGCGTTCGCTCGCGAGAATGGATATGTGCAAACGATCTTTGGGAGGCGGCGCTACATTCCGGAACTTCGCGAGCGTAACTTCAACATTCGCGCTTTTGGAGAGAGAGTCGCCGCCAATTCACCGATACAAGGCTCAGCGGCCGATCTGATCAAGATCGCGATGATCAGGATCGATGACGGACTCCGGACGAAAGAGCTGCAAAGCAAGATGCTCCTCCAGGTTCACGATGAGCTCGTCTTCGAAGTGTTGCCGGACGAAATGGATCGAGTTCAAGAGCTGGTGAAGCACGAGATGGAACATGCGGCCCAGCTCTCCGTTCCACTCGTGGTAGATCTCGGAGTCGGCAAAAACTGGCTCGACACGAAGCTTTCCTGAGCTAATAACGGCGGGGATGCTGCTCGAACGCCGCCCAGTATGCGCCACCGAGTAAGCTGGCGAGATAGAGGGAGCTGATCCAGAAGGAGTGGATGAGCACGCCCAGGATCGTGAGATGGACGACGTACGTGAGAAGCACGAATCCGATCCCGAACAATATCGTCTGCATTGCAGGTTGATCAGCGTCGATGCTCCGCTTTACCGCGATGCGCCTTGCGATTCTCACTGGGAATTGGTGGGTGATACGGCCCCACGAGGCTGCAAGAGCGATTAGTCTCTCTTGCAAGCCTTTTCCCTGCCTGACGCCGCCCGCTTCGGGGACAGGTAGTGCCGCCTCTTCCGATACGCTCCGAAGCCGCTTGGCGATCTCTTTGGTCAGAGCAACAGAGTCGGCGTTCGGCCAGGAGTCCATTTCGATTGCTTCTCCAACATGCACTCCGGCGATCGTGCCTGGTACGCCCTTGTCCTCGAATACGAGTCCGAGCGGAAGAATCGTAACTCCCTTGATGGAACACTTATCCCTGGCTTGGAGAGCGAGTCTCGCCAGACCTGTCTTGAGCGGCTCGAGACCGACCTCGTTGTGACTCTTTCCTTCTGGGAAAATGAGCACCGCTCCACGCTGTTCGAGAAGTTTGAGAATCTCTCGAAAAGCTCCCGCATTGCGCGATCGATCAGCCGGAAGTCCGCTGGAATCCCGGACCTCGTCGCTCACCCTCCTTAGTGGCACGACTCCGAGAACACTGAACAGCAGGGCAATCAGGGGATTCTTGCGCAGTGTAGCCTTGGCAGTCATCGCAATCCGACGAGGCATGACCCACGCTACGATCAGCGAATCAACGAGCGCGTTCTGATGATTCACCGCGATGAGCAATGGAGCACTGAACGGGATTTGATTCTTGCCTGTGATACGAATATCCCGATAGAACCAGTGAAGGGCGATTCCATTGACCCATCTCAACGCGTTGTAGATCATCGTGAGCGAGCCTGCGGGATGAAGTGATCAGGAACACCGCGCAACATCCAGAGCGCGAATGTCATTCCAATCGCGACCGTCATGACGCCCGCTCGGTAAGCGAAGCCCGTTCCCATCGAAGGTGTCAGCCCATCCACTGCGAGCGCCCATACAAATGGACCTACTACTGCCGCAGCCCGCGAAGAAAGCACCATGAGGCTGAAGAAACGTCCAGCTTCGACATCAGGAACGAGACTCAGAAGCAACGGGCGCTCCGCTGTGGAAACGCCTCCGTAAATCAGGCCTATGCACGCCCCCACGATCCAGAAGGCTGTTCTCGTCGGAACGACGATCATCGAGAGCAGAAGCAGGATCCAGCCGGCAAGAACCCATGAAAGAGTTCGCTTGGGCCCAAAACGATCTACCAATCGCCCGATTCCGTAGCTCCCGACGACTGCGGGAACAGTAAGAATCACGAATAGCGTCGCCTCGGAGCCCTTCACGAATCCCATCGCAAAAATTGCGTAGAGAGCCATGTTCGCGATGATCGTTCCCATGGCGTCCTGATACAAAAACGCGGTCAGGATGAATCTCAGAGTTCCGGGATATTTCTTTGCTTCGTCCAGTGTATGCCCGACATCTCGGAACGCCTCGCGCCACGCGATGCGCTTCTTACCGTGAATCGCATTGTGGTCTCGACAGAACAGAAAGAGCGGCAGCGAGAAGAGTAAAAAGAGAAACGCCGTCGGTACGAATGTGGAAACACGCCCACCATGCGTCGTGAAGGGTACCGCGCTTCTCAGGAAACCGATAACCTGGCCCGGAATTGCTCCGAGTATCGGCATTTGGCCTGTGAAAAATGGAAACGTCAGCACCACGCCGGTGATCGAGCCAATGTATCCGAACGCGGTGCCCATACCAGAAAGGCGGCCTCGGTGGTCAACCGGAACCAGCTCCGGCATCATCGCGTTGTAAAAGGGCTGCGCACCCTGATATGCGTAGTTTGCGATCGTAAACGCCGCGAGCACTCCAAAAAGCGCGATTCCGGGTGATAGCAGGGGGCGAAACCCGGCTGCTGTCACGCCCTCTCCGATCAGTGGCAAGCCCGTCTGACCGAGGATTGCCATGAGGATCGTCGATGCACACGCGATTAGTGTAAAGCCCACTACCCACGGCTTTCGTCGCTGTGTCGCGTCCGAGATTGCGCCGAAAACGGGAATCGATACGACGACCAGCGCCGACGCGATTCCATTCACTACAGCGTACAGTGTATTCGAATGCCCAAGATCCGCTACAAGCCAGGCGGCAAAGTAGAGGGTAGCGATGTTCATGGAAAACACCGTATTCGCGAAATCGTAGAGCGCCCAGCTTATTCGCTCTCTGAACGGCGCGAGCGGCGGATTGAAATCACCCGCGGGAGTGACGCCCAGAATAGTGCCGTCGGTTTCTTCCGTTCTGTTGATCGAATCCGTTGTCACCGCTTCCATTGTCAGCCTCTTGCAGTGGGCGTCACGCGTGTACTCTACACCCGACAGTGTCTGGGCTCAAATACGTATGGTGACGTAGCAGGCGATACGTACTCTCGATGCCGCGGGTACGCGACGATAAATTACTCCTCATGATGCTTCGCGCAGCGGGTCTCTCCTTTTCGGTACTGCTGCTCGTCAACGCGGTCGCGTGTCGGGACAAGGGACGGGACAAGTCCGACTCGACTGGGGCATCGCTCCCGCCAGTCTATCCCTCGAACCCGCTGGGGAATACGAATTGGAACACGGATGCGGGGCCGGTGATGGTTGTTTCCGTTGGAAGCGGCGGGGACAGCATAGCCGTCGTGCTGCCAGAAGCAACCGACAGCACGGTTGCTGCGCTGCAAGGCATCAGTCCGCCGATTTCCGGTCTCACATTCGATCTGTTCGGAAGAGGCGGGAGAATCGGATCGTCCATTGCCGCGTCTCCGCTTCCACCGGTCGATGCGAAGCAGGACTGTTACTCGTGGCCTCTCGCCAAACTTCAGTCGGCGCATTCAAACTGGAGGGTCGGATTTGCAACCGGACACGTTCACGCAATCGCGGTCGACTCGATCGAGGCGATGACGAGCGCTGATTCAGCGGCACTCGCCGCATCTCTAGCGCAGATGGCCGCTACATTGCCCACCGCGTCGGATCCGACTTTCCGGGGACTTCCGTTCAGAGTTCGTTCAGCTTACACGTTCCGGCTGGATTCCGTCGATGTAGTGATCGCTGACGTCGTGCGAAGCGTGAATGAAGAAGCGAATCCAAGGCTCGAGCATCTCCTCCTGCTCGGTGAAAGACCCGCGGGGACGAAAGGGAATTACAACCTCGGTTACTACAACAGAACGGCGGGCGCCGAGGAGTCAACGCAAGCAACTGAGGTTCTGACGGCCGTGCAAATCGGGCCGGCAAAGCGCCCTGCCATCGTCGTCAACATTGAATACGACGATGGTGGTAAACTCGGGCTGATCGAACGCGTCGGTCCCGGTGAGTGGCGCGCTACGTGGAGAAGCGCATACACGGATTGCTGATCTTGTCGGTGACGCTACTCAACTCGGCGATGCTAGAGGCCGGTTGGTGCGCTGATAAAGCTCGATGAAATGCCGTACTTCTCACCAAGATGCTCCGCCAGTGCGCAGACTCCGAGCGTTTCGGTTGCGTAGTGTCCCGCATAAATGATGGTGAGCTCGTTCTCCTCGGCGTAAACCGCGGTCCAGTGCGGACCCTCGCCGACGATGAGGGTGTCGATTTCCATCTCATGTGCTTCTTTGAGAGTTTCAGCCGATGCGCCGGCGCCGCTACAGATCGCCCATCGCTTCGTTTCACGGTTTTTTCCCAGTAGGGTCGTCCGGACCTCGCTCTCGTAATTCTTCGCGAAATTGCGAGCTCGCTCAACGAGTGTCGCTGTTTTTATCTGGGTCTGTCCACTCACGCCAATGGAGGTTCCTTCGAATTCGGCGAAAATCCCACTTGGCTCCAGGCCCAATTGCTTTGCGAGCAGCACGTTGTTGCCAAGTATCGGATGCCGGTCAAGCGGCAAGTGTGATGAATAGACGGCGATATCGTTCTCGATCAACAGTCGGAGCCTTCTGTACGAGGAGCCGCTGACTGGACTGGGGGCGTCCCAAAACATTCCATGGTGAACGAGGACCAGGTTGGCCTTGGCCGCTATAGCGCCGAGTATCGCTCTGGTTGAAAAATCCACAGCTGCTGCGATGCCTGTGATTTCTGACCGATTTTCAAGCTGAAGACCATTTAATGCGGTGGGATAGTCCGGGGTTGTTTTTGTTTCCAAAAGCTCGTCCGTGTACCCCGCGATCTCATGGATTGTGGTCATTGGAAACTGGTCATATTTGTGTGGAGAACCAACTACCTCGTGTGAGTTCTACCAAGTTAACTCATTACATATCAAGGGGTTGCAGCTAAAGTTCATAACCATGTTGATTAGTCAGGAACGCCTAACAGCTCGAGCAGTCGCTCCAGGTCGTCTGCCGAATAAAACTGAATCGTCAAAGTACCCCGGTTGCGAGAGCCAACCTTGATTGCGGCGTCGGTCTGAAGAAAATGGCGCAGTCGCTCTTCGATTCGCTTCAGCTCTGGTGGCTGTCGGTCTGTAGCCCGCGGACGTCCAGCTTTCTTCCCGCTCTTGGAACCGCCTACCTGTTGGAGACGTCGTTCTACCTCTCGTACTGTTAGGCCCTCCTTTACAATTTCGCGAGCTAGGCTCACGATCTTGTCAGGATCCTCAAGACCCAACAGGACTTTGGCGTGGCCCATCGTGAGATGTCTTTCCTGGAGAAGTTTTCTCACCGTCTCAGGCAACTGAAGGAGTCGCAACATGTTCGCGATCGTCGTGCGGTCCTTCCCGACCGTCTCGGCAATCTGCTGCTGGGTAAGGCCGAATTCCCTCGAGAGCTGATGGTAGCCTTCTCCTTCTTCTATCGGGTTGAGATCACTCCGCTGAAGGTTTTCGACGAGCGCCATGGTGAGGATCGTTTTGTCGTCGATCTCCTTGATGATGGCGGGTATCTCTTTCCAGCCAAGCTTCGTGGCAGCTCGCAAGCGGCGCTCACCGGCGATGAGCTCGAATCCGTCTTTACCTTGCCGGCGGCGTACGGTAATTGGCTGCAAGAGGCCGTTCGCCTTGAGGCTTTCCTGCAGCTCATCTAGATCCTCGGCGTTGAATTCTTGCCGCGGCTGAAACGGGTTCGGAACGATCTGCCCGATCGGGATGGACTTCAGCGCGCCGTCATCGCTCGATGAGAGTCCGGTAGCGCTACCTAGAAGCGCTTCGAGTCCTCGGCCAAGTCGGCGTGGTGTTTTCTCAGAGGCCACCGTCATCTCCTTGCGCGGTTCGTTCGATCAGCTCCTTTGCGACATTCATATAGGCCTGTGCTCCCACCGAAGCGACATCGTAGAGAATGATAGGCTTTCCGAAACTGGGCGCCTCGGCCAATCGGACATTCCTTGGTATGACGTTCCTGAACACCTTCGGCCCGAAGTACTCTCTCGCGTCTTCGGCCACCTGCTTCGAGAGATTCAGGCGTGAGTCGTACATGGTGAGTAGTACGCCGTCGATACCGAGCTTTTCGTTCGCGCTGTGCTGAACGCGGTGCACGGTGTTCAACAGCTGGGACAGGCCCTCGAGCGCGTAGTACTCGCATTGGAGAGGAATGAGAAGCGCATCGGCTGCAACCAGCATGTTGATAGTGATAAGGCCAAGCGAAGGCGGACAGTCGATGATTACGTAGTCGTACTCTTCCCGGAGTGACTCGAGGGCTTGGCGCATGACGAGATCTCGGTCGCTTTTGTCCACCAGCTCGACTTCCGCAGCGGCCAGATCTGGAGTTGCTCCCACCACGTCCAGTTTCTCAAACTGCACGGAGGACTGGCGCGAAGACCCGAGATCGGAGTTTCCGACAAGAACGTCGTAGAGGGAGAGGGGCACGTTTTCCTTCTGAAGTCCGACGCCGCTGGTAGCGTTACCCTGCGGATCGGCGTCGATCAGGAGCGTGCGTTGTTCCGCAGCGGCAAGACTCGCCGCGAGATTTACAGCGGTGGTCGTCTTACCGACCCCGCCTTTCTGATTTGCGATTGTGATTATTCGCGCCACGATTAACCGGTGAGGGTACAGCGCCTAATCTACCCACCGGCAGGAGGGGTTTCCACGTGGAACAGGTTTCGAATTGTTCCACGTGGAAATAGCTCTACTGGCCCGCGATGAACCTCCAACGGGTATTCACTTCGACGGAGAGTGTCTCTTCTCCGGCATTGATTGGCGTATCGGCCTGCGCCATAGCGGCGGCTGAACGAGCCAGCATCATTGGTCGCGGCGGCGGAGGGGAATACGCCGAGATATTGATCTCCAGCAGCGTGCCAAGGGATCCGTGTGCCGCGCGTGCAGCTGCCTCAGCATCGGCGCGAGCTTTCTCGATTGCCGTTGCAATCGCGGCTCTCCGGGCTACCTCGGTATTCGAGGCATAAAACTGAAGAGAGGTGATCATGTTCGCACCATGGGCGAGTGCAGCGTCGATGACCGGACCCACCTGGTTCAGCTTCCGGACATCGACCAGAATCGTATTCGTCACGTTGTAGGCAACGATTACCGGTTCCTTTCCCTGCTCATAGCGCTGCTCGGGATAGACGTTGTAATTAATGGTCGATAGCTGATCGTTCCCTAACCCCAGCGCCCGAAGTGCTCCCAGGACCGACTGCTGCTTGGTTGCGTTTTCTGCTGCTGCTGCCGCGGCAGTTACGGCTCGCGTCTGAACACTCACCTGGATCGTTGCTCTGTCGGGCGAGACTTTCACCTCGCCGCGTCCTGTAACCGCAATCTGGGGGATGGCATCAATTGGCGCCCGACTGTCTTGTGTGTGTCCTGCTAGTGGCGTCAGCAAGCCTACTAAAGTCACTGCCATTCTGATTTTCATACGATTGGTCTCGCAAATGGAATGGTTTTGATAGAAACGTCCCAAGCCTAAAGGGATGTTTAGGCTTCCGCACCTTGCACACCCGAATACACGGTCTCGATATCATGAATCCGGCTGAGGTTCATTCCGATGATTCCGTCGGCGTCGGTGCGCGTGAACATGTTTGCGAACTTCGCGCCCCACACAATCTCGTCGGCTTCATACGAGGATCTCGAGTGGACTGTCTGCGACACAGTCTCATCGGTTGCGATGAGAAGCACCAGAAGCTCGGCGTCTGCGTCAACGAGATCTGCATGGGTCAGGCCCCATATCGGACTCGTCGAATCGATCGGATGGACCACCGTCCAGCTCAATGGGAAGAACACCACACGATTCCGTTCAAGGGTGAGCTCGTAAAACTTCCGCACCGCCGTGCCACTCGCACGCTCGATCTTGGTGAGAATTGCCTGAACCTGCACGTCGATCAACTGGCTTCGCCTCGCGTTGGCGATTCGAAACTCGAGCGCAGTTTTGTCACGATAGGGCGCCACGATTGCATTGCGGCTGTAGATGATTCGCGTGGAAGGTCGAGAAAAGCGGGCAAACATCACCCCGGTCGCGAGCGCGACACCGACGATGTTAAGTAGCGCCTCGATAGTCACCAGGCTATTTGCTGCAACACCAACGGGGATAATGTTGCCGTAGCCGATTGTCGCAAACGTATCAACACTGAAAAAGAACGCCCTGTAGAATGGCTGTCCCGCGAAATTCCCCGCACTCGATTGAAGTGCATCAGGCCCCAAGGCTAAAAAAGCAAAGGCGAAGAGGGTGTTGACGGCGACATAAGAACCGGCGATGAAGGCAAGGAACCGCGGCCACGAGATCGTGAGTAGCCAGTGGTAGAGACTCATTGAAGACAGAGGATCGAGCCCATCGAGAATTACATTGAAACTTCCGTCCCGATTCAGCAGTCGGCGGCGCGTGCCTTTCGCTACCTCGGTGCCGAAACCGAGGTCCTTGAATTCCTCCTGCGCCACGGCTGCGTTGGAGGGCGGCTGCCCGGTCAGTGTCGGAGATGTCATTTATTACGCGTTCGATGGAAAGCCAGCGGTACCGTCCAAAAAATGGCCCGGAATATCTGGTAAAGCTACATTCGTTCGATGGAATCCTCAGACACATCAGTCGGGCGTGCTACACTGCTGATCGTCGTATCAGCTCTCAGTTTCGGATCGATTTCCGTCCTCACCGTTCTGACGACTAGTGCTGGTGTTCCTCTGCTTACAGCGATGGCTTGGCGCTATGTCGTGGGAGCAGTGCTGCTCGGAGGAGTGGCTCAGATAAAACAGATCCGCTCGCTCCCGAGGCGCCGCATCGTTCAGCTTATGCTGATAGGTGGAGTCGGCCAAGCGCTGATTACTTATCTGAGTCTTCACGCACTCGAGTACATACCGGTTGGGCCGCTAGCCTTTTTGTTTTATACCTACCCGGCTTGGGTGGCGGTCCTCGCAGCGATCCGAAGAACCGAACGATTAACGTCCATTCGCGTCTTCGCGCTGCTGCTTGCCCTCACGGGCGTGACGATCATGGTCGGAGCCCCCACGGAGAGGCTCAATCCGATCGGTGTGATGCTAGCTCTCGGGTCAGCGCTGCTCTACTCCGCATACCTGCCAGCGCTCGAACATGTGCAGGATGGCATACCAGCCCTGCTGTCTACTTTCCTGCTGATAGTGGGAGCGGCAATCTCGTTTGCAATCGCTGCGCTGTTTGCCGGCGAGCTTCTTATCCCCAGAGGAATAGCTGTCTGGTCGAACATCGTCATGTTAGCGCTCGTATCGACCGTGATTGCATTCTCGGCACTCATCAAGGGTCTGTCGGTGCTCGGTCCAGTGAGGACGGCAATCATCGCGACCGTCGAGCCTTTCTTTACAGCGCTTCTTGGCGCGCTGGTGCTCGGCAATCAGTTCGGAGCGGCAACACTCCTTGGCGGCGTTCTCATCGCGGTGGCGGTGCTGGTTATCGAGTGGAGCTCGGCTCGGGCTACTGCTACGGCGTAGCAGCCAGGCGCCGGCGTCGCTCAATCTCGATCACGAGGTTCTGTAAATCGCTGGGACTTACACCCGGAATTCGCGACGCCTGAGCGAGCGAGCGGGGCCTGAGAGTCGAGAGTTTCTGACGCGCCTCGAACGACAACGAGCGCATATCGCCGTAATCCAGCTCGGGGTCGAGAGAGAAATCTCCCATTCTACGCATCCGCTCCGCCTGCACTCGCTCGCGCTCGAAGTACCCCGCGTACTTGATCTCGAGATCTGCCGTGACGAGCGCCTCGCTATCAAGTTCCGCTCCCAGTCCTACTGCGTGGAAGAGAGTGTCGAGTGGAATTTCCTGACGTCTTGCTACTTCCACTATTCTCACAGCGTGAGAGAGTGGTGCACTACCGGCACCAGATAGAATCGGAGCTGCCTGGTCAGGTCGAATGCTCGTCGCTTCGGCAAGTCGGAGGGCGGAGTCTTCGTCCTGCAATCGCGCCTTGATGATTGTGTCTTCGGGCTCCGAATAGATGCCAAGCCGCATACCAATCGGACCTAGCCGCCTGAGCGCGTTGTCCTGGCGCACGGTAAGTCTGAACTCCGAGCGAGACGTGAAGAGCCTGTATGGCTCATCCACCCCGCGGGTGACGAGGTCATCGACCAGCACTCCGATGTACGATGTCTCTCGACCCAGCACGATGGGTGGTTTCTGTTGGATCGCGAGAGCAGCGTTGAGGCCCGCGACCACGCCCTGTCCCGCAGCTTCCTCGTAGCCGGTCGTTCCGTTTATCTGTCCAGCGAAGTAGAGGCCCGGGATGGCCTTGACCTGCAGCGATGAGTCCAGTTGTGTCGGCGGATAGTAGTCGTACTCGATGGCGTAGCCCGCGCGATTCATCCTTACATCCGCCAGCCCGCCGATAGATCGTAGAATCTCGAGCTGCACGGACGCCGGCAGTGAAGTAGACAGTCCGTTGACGTAAAGCTCCGACGTATCGTGCCCCTCGGGTTCGAGGAAAATCTGGTGTCTCTCCGCGTCTGGAAACTTTACGATCTTATCCTCGACCGAAGGACAGTACCGTGGGCCGCGCGAGGAGATGGCACCGCCGTACATCGCGGACTTCCCGATGTTGTCCTTGATGATCCTCTTGCCTTCCCCTTCGAGATACGTGATCCAGCACGCCATCTGAGCGGGATGCCTGGTAGCGGCGCCATCGCTGCGCCTGGCACCCCAGAAGTGTGACCACGAATAGTCGAACTGCTCTATCTCGCTCTCCTGGATCTCGAGAGCGGAGTAGTCGACGGATCGGCCATCGATACGTGGCGGTGTTCCCGTCTTGAAGCGCGCAACCGTAAGACCAGCTTGCTCGAGCTGTTCGGCAAGGTGGGTGGTGGCAGCATCGCCGGCTCGCCCCCCGGAAATGCGAGTCTCGGTGCCGATATGGATCCGGCCGTGCAGGAAAGTTCCCGTGGTAATCACCACGCTCTTGGCGCCGAAGCGCCTCCCCTCCATGGTCTCGACGCCGAGTACGCGGCGTTCGTCCTGCGTGAGAAGGAGCCGGCCGACAGTGCCCTGCACGGTCTGAAGTCTTGTCTGTTCCTCCAGGAGCGTCCTTACCGCGCGGCGGTAGAGTCCACGATCGCACTGCGCACGCGGAGCCCAGACAGCGGGTCCTTTGCTGCGGTTCAACATCCGAAACTGGATCATGGCGAGATCGGTAGCTCTCCCCATGATTCCTCCCAACGCGTCGACTTCGCGCACGACCGTACCTTTGGCAACACCGCCAATCGCTGGATTGCATGACATCTGACCGATCGTCTCCAGCGCACTCGTGATCAATCCGACTCGAGCGCCAAGGCGCGCCGCCGCGACCGCCGCCTCTGTTCCCGCGTGGCCGGCGCCTATGACTACAACGTCAAACTCTGTTTCGAAGCCCGGCAATTGCGACATACATTAAAGATAAAGAGAGCCCTGGTTCTCGTCGGTTTCCTCTCGAAATTAATTCATGCCTCTCGAGCTTTCTCACGGCCGTGCCGTAGTTCTCATTCGTCAAAGCGCATTCGAACGCGCCGGATTGACTCGCCGGGCGATTGACGAGCGGTACAACCTCACGGACGACGAATTCCGGGTTGAGGACGGCCTCATCGCGCTCGGACCGCTGCCATCAGACGACATGCTTCCGGATCTGATCCAGGATCTCGAGGAAAGCGGTCTGACCTATTTCGATGATTTTTTCGAGTTAAGCGGCAATTGGCCGGACTGGCTCATGCTGTACGCGCGTGGCTCGAAGGGTCGAGGAACCTAGAGGCGCTGTTCGACTACCGCCCATTCCTCGACGAACGCCACTCCGTCTTCGATGCGGTCGATAACGACGTCGGTGCCAATGGCCAGCGACTTCGTGCTCAGACCCCGGGCAGGAACTCTCATCTCCTTGCCAACAGACCCGTAAGAGATTTCACCCGGAATGGAAGCCGTGATCTCTCGCGTAACGACAGCAAGCTGGCCCTGAATCTCCTCCTCATCGCCGGCCGAAGCAGCCGAAAATCCGCGGAAGGCCCACTGGGCGAGAAGCGTAATCATTCCGCTGATCGCGAGTCCTCCAGCCCCTATCGCAATCAGCAGGATGCCCCACGTCGGCAGTCGCGTACGGGTTGCAATTGGGTACCCGGCGGCACCGAAGCCGACCGCAAAAGCGGCTACCGCCGGAAGGTTGAAGAATGCGGAAGGCGCTCGCGCGAGGTTTCGGCGTGCGACCCCCACGCCGTTCAGCATTGCGAACACTGCCAGCATCAGTCCGCCGATAAAGGCGGTGAGGAAGACTATGGGAAGAATTGCCACAAGCTCGATAAGGTGTCTGGAATCAAGATCGACTCTCTGCGCCCTACTCAGGATCCCAGATACTTTCTGAACCAGGCTATGGTTGCCGGCCACGCCGCGCGTGTCGCCGCCATGTTGGCTCCATCCATCCCGGTCTGTTGCCGCAGGAATCCGTGGCCTGCACCAGGATAAATGCTGTAAGTGTAGGTTCGGCCGAGAGCACGAAGGGCGGTGTCAGCCGGTGGTATGGTAGCATCTACGCGAGCGTCGTTCCCGCCGTACAATCCCAAAACAGGAGCGCGAACCGAAGGCAAATCTTCCGCCTTTGGAGCGACGCCATAATAGACGACCGATGCGCCAAGGCCCGATGCATGAGCCGCGTGCGCAAAGGAGACACCGCCACCCCAGCAGAAACCGACGATCCCGTATTTTTGCTGGGCCGCCGGCAACGACATTCCGTACTGGCCAACGGCGTCCAGCTGTTTTTGAACCCAGGCGGCATCGAGAGTTCGAATTGCGGCGGTGGCCAGCGGTCCAACAACGCTATCAGGACCATCGGGAAGATTCTTCATCGTCAGCAGGTCCGGCGCGATCGCAATAAAGCCATCGGCCGCGAGCTGATCCGCGACGCCGCGGATCCAGGACGACAGCCCGAAGATCTCGTGAACGACCACGACCACAGGAGCCTTGGTGCTCCGCTCGGGATATACCACCCAGGCGCGGACGCTATCCGTACCACCAGTGCGGATTGTGACAAACTCCCCGTGCCGGGGGGAAGCAGCCAGGCGGGCAGGCGCTCCAGAGGCATCAGCGGGCAGGCGCAGGTCGTTGGATGCACTTGCTGCGGCCACGGGGAATGATGGCGCCGTGTGATCAGTGTGAGCATCGGACGCGGGAACCATTTTGTTGGTCGTGCACGCCGTACCCGTGAGCGCGAGGATTAGACCGAGTCTGATTACTGCCGGTTGTACACGCATGTTACCGACTCTCCCGTGTGACTGGTTGCCGAGGCGCCGAAGCATTTTGGAACCGTTCGGCGAAGAATTCTCCAACGCGATACTCCGCATAATAAAATGGACGCCACGGCAACGAGCCAGCTATAAAACCGGCGTGACCGCCCTTCTCCACGAATTCCAGGTGCAGCTTCGGATTCCGGCGCGCTACATCCCGGACTTCGTCGAGTACCTCCGGCGGCAGCATAGGGTCGTCGACCGCGCTTAATAGTAGCGTTGTGAGTCTAATATGCTCCAGCCGCGGGAGTGAGCTAGAGCGCTCATAGTAGTCCTGCGCGTTCCGGAATCCATGCAACGGGCCAGTGATCAGATTGTCGAAGTCCTCGAGCGTTCGTAGTCCGGAGATCTTATCCGCGGGAGCGAGATCAGGGAACCGGCGGGCCTTTTCCTGTGCCTTCCGGCGCAGCGAATTCAGGAAAAACTTCTGGTAGAATCGCGAAAACCCACGATTGATCCGGGTGGAGGAACGAGACAGGTCGAACGGGACCGAAATAGCGGCAGCAGCTTTCAGGCGAGGAGGCAGATCGCTGCCTCGTTCTCCGAGAAACTTGAGCAATACATTGCCGCCGAGCGAGACCCCGGCGATGGCGAGAAGAGATGACGGATGCTCGCGCGAAATTCTGTCGAGGACGAACGCGGTGTCGGTTGTTTCGCCTGAGTGGTAGAATCTGCGGGTTCGATTCGGTTCCGAGCCGCACGACCGGAAGATCAGAAGATCGGCACCCCACCCACGCCGGGCTGCTTCATTCAGCAGACCTTGCGCGTAGTGCGAACGGACGGTCCCCTCGAGACCATGCAGCAACAAGAGACGAGGTGCCCCCGCCGCCGCGGACAAACGGTGCAGCTCCAGGAAGTCTCCATCTGGCATCTCCCAGCGCTCGAGGACAGTCGGAGCTGGCAGCTGACGCCTGAACAGCTTTCCCCACAACGTCTGCAGGTGACCGCCGGGAATCCACCAGGCGGGCGAATAGATTATTTCACGCTGCACTGATCGGCGGTACCAGGTCGGGGCTTATCAATCAAATTCTCCGCTAACAAGACAGGGCCACACGTTGGAAGTACAGATCTTTGGAGTCAAGAAGAGTGCAGATACCCGCAAGGCTCTTCGCTTCTTCTCGGAGCGCAGGGTCAAAACTCACTTCGTCGATCTCCTGGAGCGCCCTGCGTCCCTCGGCGAGCTTCGCCGGTTCGCCCAGAAATTTGGCGTGGCGGCACTCGTTGATCGAGCCTCCAAGCGTTTTGGCGACCTTGGTCTTCAGTACGCGCAACTTTCGGACGAACGCTGGCTGGAGAAACTATCCGAAGAGCCGCTATTGCTTCGGCTGCCACTCGTCCGTAATGCAAACCAGGTCGTCATCGGTGCGGACGAGGCTACGTGGAAAAGCTGGTTGGGGCGGTGAGCCACTCCCGTCGCTTGTGGGCATGAGCCCGGGCTAGCGATATTGCACGTTCGTTCCACTCTCCTCAGCGACCAGCTCAAACCCGGCTCACCAACAGTGACTTATCGCGTTCTCGTCACCGATGAGATCGACGCCGAAGGTGTCGCGCTCCTTTCGGCCGAGCCGAGGATCGTCGTCGACGAAGTGCCGACGCTACCCAAGGATGAACTGCTTGCCAGGATCGCCGACTATGACGCGATCGTGGGTCGCAGCGCCACTAAGATTACGGCGGAGCTACTGGAGAAGGCCCGGAAGCTCAAGGTAGTTGGACGGGCCGGTGTCGGAGTCGACAACATCGCCCTCGACACTGCGACCGCTCTGGGTGTCGCGGTCATCAACGCACCGGCCGGCAACACGATCGCCGTCGTCGAGCTGTTCTTTGGAACAGTCATCTCCCTGCTTCGGCACATCCCGCGGGCGGATACCTCGATGCACGCGGGCAAATGGGAGCGGTCGGCCTTGCTGGGATCCGAGCTGAAAGGCAGGACGCTTGGAATCGTCGGCCTCGGTCGGATTGGGGGCGAGGTGGCGACGCGTGCCCGGGCGTTCGGAATGAACGTTGTCGCCTATGATCCGTACATCGCCCAGTCCCGCTTCGAGTCATTACGCGTTCAGGAGTTGCAGTCGCTAGATGCCCTGCTCGAGCAGTCAGATATTCTCACTGTTCATACACCCCTGACTGATGAAACCAGGGCGATGATCGGCAAGCGGGAGATCGCACGGCTTCCTCGGCAATCCATTGTGGTGAACATGGCTCGCGGCGGAATCGTCGATGAAAAGGCTTTGCTGGAAGCGTTGGGCAACAAGCATCTCCTTGGGGCAGTCGTCGACGCCTACGAAAAGGAGCCCCTGGCCGCGGACCATCCTCTGCGGACACTTCCGAACGTGCTGCTTACTCCGCACATCGGCGCATCCACAACGGAAGCCCAGCGCAACGTTGCGGTCGACGTTTGCGTGGCAGTGCGTGACGCGCTCATTAGTGGGGAGCTCTCGCGTTCCATAAATGTTGCTGACGTCGGTGGACAGTGGTCGGAAGTCGAACCGGCGCTGACACTTGCACGCCGCGCGGCCGCGGTTGGAAGAGCCATACTCGCAACGCAAGGCACGCGCGCGGTCCAACGGATTGATGTGCGTTCTGGCTCGGCGTTGAGCGCCGCCAAGAGCGCGCTGCTTGCATCGGCTGCGCGCGGGCTGCTGGAAGGCACGGTTGAACAGGAGCGCCTCAATCTCATCAATGCTCGTGCAATGGCGGAGACTCGCGGAATAGATCTTTCGACCACGGAGACTCCGATCCAGGGTAATCCCTACGCAGTCGAAGTGAGATTGAGCGGCGGCATGCAGGAAATCGCGGTTGCTGGCACAGCACAACCTGGCGCGGCGGCGCGTTTCACACGGATCGGGGCATTCCACGTGGACATTCAACCGCGGGACACGCTGCTGATTCTTACCAATAACGATGTTCCAGGCGTGATTGGCCGTGTGGGGACGCTGCTCGGCGAAGCCGGCGTCAACATCGCCGAATACCATCAGGCACGTCTGGCTCAGGGAGGCCAGGCACTTGCCGCCGTGTCAGTCGACGGAGACGTGAGCGAGCCGATCCGTGAATCGCTGCTTCGACTTCCCGATGTGTCGTCCGCTGCCGTCGTCTGCTTTCATTCAGGGTGAGTGTCAGCCTAAGCAGCGACAAGAGCGTACGAGAAGCCTATGCAGCCGATGCATCGGGCCTTTGTCTGGTTCCAGAGCTGGTAGCTCGACCTGAATCGGTAGAGGAGGTCATCGAGCTGCTGCGGCGAGCGACCGCTGACCGCACACCGGTCACGTGCGCGGGCGCACAGACGAGCACAACGGCGGCATCCATTACCGACACTGGCGTGCTGCTCTCGCTTCGCGCACTCGATCGCATTTCTACAATCGACGAAAGAACAAAAACGATCAAGACTGGTCCGGGGGCGCTCGTCGGCGAAATAAAGCGGACCGCGGCAGCAGCGGGTCTCCTCTTCGCACCAGACCCGACCAGCGAGGAGGAGTCCACGATTGGCGGGGCAATCGCGTGCAACGCATCCGGGGCCCGTACCTTCAAGTACGGCGCAACACGGAAGCACGTGCAGGCACTGAAAGTAGTGATGGCAAACGGCGAGTTAATGGAGTTTCGGAGAACCAATCTCGAGAAGAACACCGTCGGTTACGCATTTGCCCACGATCCCATTGATTGGTTCATCGGGAGCGAGGGTACCCTCGGAATAGTCGTGGAGGCCGAGCTGACCCTGCTGCCGCTCCCGGCCCACGTTGTCGGACTCGCGGTATTCTTCAGGGCGGAGGACGATGCGCTGAGATTCGTGGTGGCGACGCGAGAATCGCGTACGGTAACCCCGCGTTGCATCGAATACTTCGACGATCAGGCAATCGAGATCGCGCGCACCGCGGCCCAAGCTGGAATCTTGCCGGAAGGAGCAGCCGCGATGATATACGTAGAGGAAGAGGTTGGCGACGATCTCGATTCCACACTCGGCAGGTGGGCTGAGCTCATCGAATCAATTGCTCCGGATTTTGACCCGGTCGTTTTTGATGGTGAGGCAAGACTAAGAGAAGCCCGAAGAATTCGTCACAGTATTCCATCGACGATGAATGAGCGGGGAACCAGACACCGTGACGCGGGCGGAAGAAAAGTTTCTACCGACTGGGCGGTGCCGTATCACAGAATCGCCGAAGCAATTAGAACTGCGCGTACGCTGGCTGCGGAAAGTGGTATCGAGCAAGCGGTGATCTACGGTCACGCCGGCAACGGCCATCCTCATCAGAATTTCATTGCTCGCACCGCGCGAGAGCTTGCTACGATAGAATCGGTTGTCGAACAGACGCTGAAACGCGTGCTCGCCCTCGGCGGCACCGTGGCGGCGGAGCACGGGATCGGAAAGATCAAACGCAAGTGGCTTCCGCTCCAGATGAACGCGCTCCAGATCGCAATGATGACGGCGGTGAAGAGAGAGCTGGATCCTCTTGGTATTCTCGCACCGGGGAATATCCTGTGAGCCGATTCAATTCCGTCATCTTCGATGTCGATTCGACGCTGAGCGGAATCGAAGGAATAGACTGGCTGGCCGCGTTACGTGGTGCCGAAATCAAGGCATGGAGTGCAGGACTGACGGAAAGGGCAATGGAGGGCAAGCTGCCAATCGAAGCCGTCTATGTCGAAAGAATGCATGCGGTGAAACCGACCATGGCAGAAATCGAGCAGCTGGGGCGCGTTTATGTCGAGCGCATCGCGCCAGGCGCCCGCGAAACACTTTCCGAGCTCAGATCGCGTGGGGTACAGCTGGTGATGGTCAGCGGCGGACTGCGTGAGGCGATATTGCCTCTGGCCAGAGAGCTTGGTGTCGACGAACAGCGTGTCCACGCCGTATCGGTTTTCTTCGACGAAGAAGGAAACTACGCTGGATTCGACGAACAATCCTTGTTGACACGACAAGACGGGAAGCGAATGACCGTGCGTGATATGGGTCTCAAGGGTCCGATACTGGCAGTCGGAGATGGCATGACCGATTGCGAAATCAGACCAGTCGTCGACAGCTTCGCAGCGTTTATCGGATTCATGCGGCGTGAGCCGGTGGTGCAGCGCGCCGACTTCGTGATCGAGAATTTCGACCAACTGAGAGAACTAATACTGGAATGACCCCCACAAAAACTTTTGGCACTTTTTTCCTGCCAGGGCCGACCGAAGTGCGCGAAGAAATCATGATGGCGATGGTTCAGCCGATGATTCCACATCGCGGCTCGGAGTTCGAGAAGTTGTTCGAACGGCTTCAGGAAGGCTTCCGTCCAATATTCAAGACGGATCGCCCGGTTTACATCAGCTCGTCGTCAGCGACCGGAATGATGGAAGCTGCAATCCGCTGCGCGCCTCCGGGCCGGATACTGTGTCTTGTGAATGGAGCGTTCTCGGAGCGATTCGCGCACATCGCGTCGATGTGCGCGCGAGATGTCGATCGCTATGAGGTGGCGTGGGGACAAGTGCATGCGATTCCCCAGCTGGACGAGCGCCTGTCCATGCGAAAGTACACTGCGATCACGGTCGTCCATTCGGAGACGTCGACAGGCGCGTTGAACGATGTGCGCGCGATCTCGGATTGCGCGCACCGCCATGGAATTGTCTGCCTGATCGACAGTGTGAGCGGACTCGGGGGCGCAGAGCTTCGTTTCGATGAATGGAAGCTCGATTACGTTCTGACCGGCTCGCAAAAAGCACTGGCCCTTCCGCCAGGGCTTTCCTTCGCCGTCGCGTCGACGAGCTTCATCGATCAGGCGAATGGCACCCAGGGGCGGGGCGTGTATTTCGATCTTGTAGAGCTTGATGCGTACGCGCGGCGAAACCAGACACCAAGCACACCGGCGCTCACTCTGCTCTATGCGGCGGAAGCACAGGCCAAATCGATTGAGTCTGAGGGACTCGAGACACGCTGGGCCCGGCACAAGGCAATGGCTACGCGCACCCAGGAATGGATTACGAAGATCAGCGACGAAACGGGAAAGAAGCTGGGCAACATAGCTCCTCTCGGATCTCAATCGCCGACGGTGTCCACCATCAGGCTTCCGTCAGATGTCCCGGCGGATGCATTCACCACCGCTGTGGCTAAGCGTGGGATCGTAGTGGGAACCGGCTACGGAAAGCTGAAGAGCTCCACCTTTCGAATTGGTCACATGGGTGACCACACCATGGAATCGCTCGAGCGCTGCCTTGCAGCGTGTTCGAGCGTGCTGCGTTCTTGACTCAAGTAGCAGTCTCGAATGCCGGTGTCGAATTCGGCGCGTCCAAGATCTTCAGCGGAATAACATTTACCGTGGGGCGGGGCGACCGCTGGGGGATTCTCGGCCGGAACGGTAGCGGCAAGACGACCCTCTTCCGCCTCATTACCGGCACGCATCAGCCGACCGAAGGAGTCGTCACGCGCCAACCCGGCTTGCGTTTCGGCCTCCTCGAGCAGCATCGCGACTTCGGCGATGCCAAAACAGTATGGGAAGCCGGCGCAGGAGAATTCTCCGATCTGCTGGCGCTGGAGCTTTCACTTGCCGAACAGGCCCACTCACTGTCGCAGGTAGGTGAGTCCGCTACGCCGCAAATGCTCGCCAGATATGATCGCGACCTCGAGCGATTCGATCGCGAAGGCGGCTACACGTTCACTCCGCGAGTGGATGCCGTCCTGCAGGGGCTGGGGTTCGATGCGGAGAAAGCGCGCACCCAGCCACTGGAACAATTGAGCGGTGGTGAGCGCGGAAGGCTTGGCCTGGCGAGGCAGCTCGTAAGCGCAGCCGACGTCCTGCTTCTGGACGAGCCAACGAATCACCTCGATTTGGAAACAACGCGCTGGCTGGAGGACTACCTCCGAAATACCGACAAGACGGTGTTGCTTATCAGTCATGATCGTGCATTTCTTGCCAACGTTGTGGATCATGTGCTCCATCTCGAAGGCGGAAGCGCAGTGGCGTATTCGGGAAGCTATGAATCATTCGTCGTGCAGCGAGAAGAACGAAGACTGAGTCAGCGGCGTGCCTACGACAAGCAGCGCAAGGTGATAGCCGACGAGGAGGATTACATTCGGCGCAACATTGCCGGTCAGAATACGAAACAGGCTAAAGGGCGCCGCAAGCGACTCAACAGAGCTCCCCGCCTCAGCGCCCCCACCGCGGAAGAGGGGAGCGCGTTGGGCTTGAGGCTCGACGTCTCGGCCCGCGGCGGCGATCAGGTCGCCATCGCGCGTGGCGTGACACTCGGGGTCGAAGGAAGAACTCTGATCTCGGACTTTACCGCGACCATTCAGCGTGGCGATGTCATCGGCTTCGTCGGTCCGAACGGCAGCGGAAAATCAACCTTCCTCCGCGCGCTCATGGGCGAGCGCGAGGTGTCGAGCGGGGAGTTGAGGATAGGCGGATCGGTCGAGCCCAGCTACTACCGCCAGGATATGGCGCAGGTCCCCATGGACCGAACGCTCTATGACGTCATAAGCGACCTCAGGCCACAGTGGGAACGGCGCCAGGTTCAGGGCCACCTCGCCAGATTCGGGTTTTCCGGCGACGAAGCACAACGTCGAGCCGATACGCTGTCTGGAGGGGAACGGGCTCGAGTCGCGCTCGCCATGATGGTCCTGGGCCGGGCCAACTTCCTTCTGCTCGACGAGCCGACCAATCACCTCGACATCGAATCGGTCGAAGCGCTCGAGGACGCGCTGACGGAGTACGAAGGAACGATACTGCTGGTGAGCCACGACCGCGCGATGCTGGAAGCGCTGACTTCGCGAGTGTGGATTCTGCACGAGCGTCACATCACCGACTTTCTGGGATCCTTCCCCGAATGGGAAGAGCAGAGCCGGGAACGCGAGCATGCGGCCTCAGTCACCGCCGCGGAGCAGGAATCGCTCAGGCGAGTCAAGGAGCACAAGACGACCAAACGGCGTGAAGCTCAGGGCGCCGAGAGCCGCACGGCGCTTCGCGAAGTACGCCGGCGAGTCGAAGACTCAGAAAAGGAGGTTGCTACGCTCGAGAAAAAGATCGTGGAGCTTACCGTGCTGCTCGAGGATCCGGAGCTCTACACCACGCGTGAGGGGACCGACAAATCACTGATCGCCGGCAAGGCGCTGGACGAAGCGCGGCGCCGGCTCGACATCGCCATTGAGAAGTGGACGGCGGTGACGGAAGAGGCGGAGCAGCTATCGGCGACTTGATCGAATCGGTTGGACCGGGAGGATGCATTTTGATGGACGAGCCCGGTGGGCCATCAAAAGCTCGTCTCAGAACTCGCCGATGAATCCTATCTCCACCTTGAGATTCTGGTTGAACCGCTCACGCACCTTGTCCTGCGCCAATGTGATGAGCTCGCGAACATCCTTGGCTGTGGCTTTCCCGAGATTGACCATGATGTTCGCGTGGATATGGGAGATCTGGGCATCGCCGTTTCGGAAACCCTTCAATCCAACCTGGTCGATCAGCCGGCCGGCGCCAACACCCTCGATCTTCTGGAAGATCGAACCGGCACTGGGATGATATTCGAGCCAGGGGTGCTTGCCGCCGCGCCAGCTCAGGTTTTCCTGCATGATGCGGTGCATCACCGACTTGTCCCCCTGATTGAGCTGAAATGTCACCGCCAGGGCGATGTCTCGCTGTTTGTGAAGCGTACTCGTGTCGTACCCGAACTGCATGTAGTCCCTGTCGACGGTCTTTCGCTTCCCGTCGTAGGTCAGCAGTTCCGCCGACTGAAACACTTCGGCGATGAACATTGTTCTCTCCCGGTCCGGGGCCGGCGAGAGAAAATGCAGATTCTGCCAGACGGCCCCGCCGACGGTGCTCGGAATTCCAACGTAGTGTTCCAGCCCCGATAGCCCGCGCTCGACGGCCAGGGGTATCAGCTTTGCCATCACCGCACCACTCTCGACCCAGAGTCTTCCGTCGTCGAAGAACTCGAGGTGGCTCGAGGTATTGCGGATGATCAGCCCACGGAATCCCTTGTCGCCGATGAGAATGTTGGCGCCGAGTCCGAGGACGAAGTATTCGAGCCCGAGCTCGCGGGCGGCAGTAACTGCCCCTGCCAGATCCTCGACCGATGTTGCATCGTAAAAGAGATCGGCTGGACCACCAATCCTGAATGTGGTGTATTGAGCAAGAGGTTCATTGCGCTTTAGCCTCTTGGCGTCGAGTCGAGTTACCAGTTGCCCGTAGTAGTCCGAGCGGGCTTTCCCAGAATCTGACATGTCCGAAAGAAAAGGTGTCCTGCGTTGCTGCGCCACTCTTGTGCTGGTCCTATCAGCACTTGCCCCGATGCAGGTACGGGGTCAGCGAGCGGAGCTCGAGAAGATCATTCAACGCAAGGTTCTGGCTAACGGCCTGGAAGTAATCGTCGTCGAGAACCACGGTGTTCCACTAGCGACGATCGAGATCGATGTAAAGAACGGGTCGTTTACCCAAAGTCCCGAGTACGAGGGCCTGGCTCACATGTACGAGCACATGTTCTTTCGTGCCAACTCGAAGTATCCGGAGCCCAACCAGTTCTGGGACAGAGCGTCGGACCTCGGTGCGGTGTTCAACGGAACGACCCAGGAAGAAAGGGTCAACTACTACATGACCGTCCCGGCGGAAAAGTTGGGAGATGGAATTCAGCTGCTGGCCACGGCGTTGCGCGGCCCGCTGTTCCGCCGCGATGAGCTCGAGCGTGAGCGGCAGGTTGTAATCGGAGAATACGACCGAAACGAATCGAGCCCGTTCTTCGAGCTCTCACGCCAGGCGGATGCCAAGCTCTATCCCGGTAACTTCAGCAGAAAGGACGTCATCGGTGACCGGCAGATAGTTTCGACCACGACGCCGGAAAAGATGCGCTTCATTCAGAACAAGTATTACGTGCCGAACAACTCCGTGCTGATCGTCGCCGGCGACGTGAATCCTGCAACAGTGTTTGCGCTTGCTGAGCGGGAGTTGGGACAATGGGCTCGTGGTGCCGATCCGTTCGTGGCTGACCCAATTCCGGCAATTCCTCCTCTCCAGAAAAGCGAAGGAGTGGTCGTCGAAGCAGGCGTGGGTGCGGTGACTGTTCAAGTTCAGTGGCAGGGTCCGAGCGTCGGACAAGATCCCAAGTCCACCTATGCGGCGGACGTGTTTTCAGACGTTATGAATGACCCTGAGTCGCAGTTCCAGCAAAGGCTTGTCGACAGTGGACTATGGCAAGCGGTGGGCGTGAACTACTACACGCTCAACCATACCGGACCGATTACAATCAGTGGACAGACGTCGCCTGAGCAGCTCAAGGAAGCGCTCGCCGCGCTCTATGCAGAGGTGGCGAAGTTTGATACGCCAGGATACTTCACGTCGGACGAGCTCGAGGCGGTCAAGGCGCATCGCGCAGTAACTTCCGCGTTCGATCGTGAGCGGGCCTCGGGATTTGCGCACACGCTGGGATTCTGGTGGAGCGTAGCAAGCCTCGAGTACTACATGGGATATGTTGACTACATGGCACAGCAGACACTTGGGGACCTTCGCGCCTACGCGCGCCGCTACATCATTGGGAAGCCGCACATTGCGGGGGTTCTGATCGCGCCGAATGCGCGGCAAGCGCTCAAGCTTGCTCCGGAAGATCTGGTGATGGCGGCCACACAATGATGCTGCTCTCAATTGCACTGGCGCTTGCGTCGGCCACTACGAGCTTCGACGTATCTGGCGTGCACGTCATCCTGCGGCAGAACGACGCAAATAATGTCGTTGCGGCGAACCTCTACCTGTTGGGCGGTGCCCGGCAGGTTACTGATGCGAACGCCGGGATCGAGCCCATCCTGCTCGAGATCTCCGAGCGCGGAACCCAAAAATTCCCGAAGAATTTGCTGCGTCGGAAAATGTCGCTATTGGGCAGCGATATTGTAGTTGCTCCGAGCGCGGACTGGACGATGTTCGGCATCCGATCGAGTACGGAAGTATTCGATTCCACCTGGTCGGTATTCGCCGATCGGGTCATGCATCCGAACCTGGCCAAGTCCGAAATAAGCCTGGTGAAGGCTCAGTATCTGTCCGGAATCAGACAGCGGAGAGACGATCCCGATGCACTCGCCGACTATCTCGCGGACAGCATAACGTATGTAGGCCATCCGTACTCCGTCTCGGTTGTCGGCAACGAGAAGTCCATCCAGGCTATCGACTCGGCGTCTCTGCGCGATTATCACCGCACGCAGTTCGTGACGTCGCGGATGCTGCTGGTCGTAGTGGGTAATGTCGACCGGGCCCATATCGAGCGACTCGTGACCCAATCAATCGGGCAGCTTCCCCGCGGCAGCTACAAATGGACTGCGCCTCCACGCGTTCCCGAAGCGCCAACAGCAGTCATCGTTGAACGTCGCCAGCTGCCCACCAACTACATCCTCGGCTACTACAGCGGTCCACTGGCGAGCGGCGAAGACTATCAGGCGCTCAGAGTTGCGACGTCGGTTCTAACCGGCCGCATGTTCGCCGAGATCCGGACGCGGCAGAATCTCACCTACGATGTGCATGCGCCTTTCGTTGATCGCGCGGCGACTACAGGAGGACTGTATGTGTCGACGGCTTCGCCGGACACGACGCTAAAACTGATGCGCGCAGCGGTCGTGGATCTTCAGCAGGGTATGCTCGACCCCGTCGGGCTGAAGCAGCTCGAAGAGCAGTTCATTACCGAGTACTTCCTGGACAACGAGACCAATGCTGCCCAGGCAGACTTCCTGGCGCGATCACAGCTCTACGAAGGCGACTACAAGGAAGCCGATCGCTTCGTGGACGAGTTGAAGAGTGTGACTCCGGAAGCAGTTCAAAGAGTCGCCAGGAAATACATGAAAGGATTCCGCTTCGCCTATGTGGGCGATCCGTCAAAGCTGAATCCACTCACGATCAGCCTGTTCTGACAGCGGGCGAGCCGGGAAAATGCGGTTATTCCGCGAATTCCTCGGCCACGGCTCGCGGATCCATCGCACCACTGTAAAGCGCCATCCCAACAATGGCGGCCGCGACACCGCGATCTGCCAGGGCGCGCAAATGGTTGAGGCTTCCGAGCCCGCCCGATGCAAAGACGGGAAATTCCGCCGTCTCCGCGACATCCTCCATAAGCGGTAAATCGGTTCCGTGCATCGCTTCCTCCCGATGGACGGCGGTTACAAGTACGCCGGCGAGAGGAAGTCCGTTCAGTTCCTCAACGAGGTCAAGCACCAGCATTGGATGGGTGCGCGTCCAGCCGTGTGACAGGATCTTCCGACCACGGACATCGGCGGCCACGACGATCGCGCCCGGGAAAAGGCCGCTCATCTCCGCGAGCCAGTCGGGATCTTCCAGCGCGTGCGTGCCAATGATAACGCGCTGGGCTCCATCGTCGAGTGACCGCTGAATCGATTCCCTGCTTCGTATTCCACCCCCCAACTGTACTTCGACGTCGGTCGCTCCAAGAACCGCTTGAATCTCGGGCGCGTTGCTCCCCCGCCCCGCCACTGCATCCAGGTCCACCAGATGAAGGTGCCGGAATCCGTATTGCCTCCAGGCAATGGCGACTCCGACAGGGTCCGGAATTCGGATAAGCTCCTGGTCGTAGGAGCCGGCCGCGAGCTGCACGCAGGCGCCGCCGCGGAGATCGAGCGCAGGAATTGCAATCACACGGCGTGCCTCAGCATCATGGAATGAATCATCAACGGCGAAGGTGCTGAATTGATTGCACGTTAGCGAGCTTGTGAATAAATTCACAATCTGTGAAGTGAAAAAAACTACTCTTGCAAGTGCACTACTGTACGGCTCTGGGAGGCCTGAAAAGATGCGGTTCTACGGATTCGCGGTTGCAGTTGGAGTGATTACGCTCGGCGCTTGCGCAGGCGGAGAAAAGAAGCCTGCTGACACGACGCACGTTGCGGTGGATACGAGCTCGACGACAACGACCACTGGTGCGACGACGACCACCCCTACAACAGGCGGCGCTGTCGCGATGGCTCCGATCACCGGCGCAACCAAGACGGTGAACATGGTGGGAGATGCGAAGGGCTATCGGTTCGATCCCGCCGAAGTCACCATCAAACAGGGAGATGGTATCAAGTTCGTCGTCGTGACCGGCGGCCCACACAATGTTGCATTCGATCCCGCCACGGTTCCGGCCGACGTCAAAGCACAGCTCGATGCCAACATGGGCACGGACAAGATGAGTGAACTCTCCAGCAACATGAAGATGAACCCCGGCGAGTCAGTCACTGTCTCGTTCGGCAACATCAAACCCGGCCAGTATCCCTTTCACTGTGTGCCGCACCTCGCTCTGAACATGAAGGGCGTCATCACAGTTCAATAGGTTCTGAGGAGTCATCACAGTTTAATGGGCTCTTGGACGACCAAAACGGAGGGGCGAACAGCTCCGCCGTTTTTTTATTGTCGTCGCAGCCCGCCGAAGCGGCGCTTAGATTGCGTTGTTGACCAGCATTAAGCGCGATCCTGGTCGATTTGCGCCGGGATGCCCATCCTCGGAAATTACCTCTCGCGCCCGCGCCATACTCAGTGAATCTTTGACGGATGAACGTTCATAGCATTGCACGGATGAGCGGTGGCTCTGCCTACCTCTGGATGGCGGCCCGCGCCAGAAATGCGCTCCGCCGGGTAGTTGTGTTCGGCATTGTTGGGGGCGTGGTATTCATCGCGGCATTGATCGCATTCGTCGTCGTTCCGAGAAATGCTTCGCGTAAGGCACTGGCCGTAGCAGCACAAATCGAGGCCCGAACCGATTCCATGCCAACCGTCGCGGCGAGGGACCGTTACCAGGCCGAGCTCACCGGTACGGATTCCGTGTTGAACGCAACACGCCTCGCCCTGATGCCAGTTCCGGCGGCCGTCATAGATACGTTCCCGCCCGCCGTCCGTGCGCAGCGTGATTCTCTGAGCGCAGAGCTCGCAACGCTCAATCGTTTGATCGATAGAACCGAGAACGCTCCCCTTCCCACGTCCTATCGTGCGCTTGCCGCATCGCCCGTGGTAGCGGCTGATCCCAGAGTGCGTGTGCTGCTCGACTCTTTGGCGGATGTCGAGCGCGACCGAAATGCATTTGGTGCCGTAGGGGGAGTAGATCCGGTATACCTATCGCTGACGTCGAGAGCAAATGCGATTGGCCGTCAAATTCAGGGAATCGCCGACGCAAAGCGCGGTGAGGTGCGAGGAAAACTCGCATTGATACGCCCGACCCCCGCTCCCGTAGTGAAGCCAATCATTACGGTGGATACGACAAAGCTTCTAGCGCAGCGTGCGACAGCCCAGCAGAGCTACACGGCGGCAGCCGCGCAGCTGGAGCAGATAAACCAGAAGAACACTCGCATTGATCGCGAATCTGCGCATGCCCGCGAGCTTGCCAACGTGGGGGCACCACCCTGGGCGATGCTCGCCGCCGCGGCTGTGCTCGCGCTCGCGGTTGGATTTGCGGCATCGTTCGGGACAGAGCTTAAACGCCCCCACATCGCTGACCAGCGTGAGGCGGAGCAGATAAGCGGCGCACGCGTGCTGACTGTGATCAAGCCGCCGGAAGTCGTCGTGGAGAGAAGTCGCCGACAAGCGGATGTCGAGGCACCTCCGCTGATCGATGTCGTCTCGGAGAGCTATAGAACTCTGTACCTACATATCGCATCGGTTGAGGCGAGCGTGCCGATCGTGACCATTACCGGCGACGATCCTGGTATCGTCGCGACAGTCGCGGCGAACCTGGCTGCATCCGCGGCGTACGAAGCGCGGAGCACCCTGCTCGTCGACGTTGATCCGACCACATGCAGTGTTGCAAGCGTGCTGCGCATCCAACCAGACCCAGGGCTTTCCGGAATCATCACAGGTAGCGCAACCTGGCCGGAGGCAATCGTTCCGACGACCATCGGCCGTGACCGTCCGCTTGATGTGCTTCCGAGCGGTACGCGACGCTCCGGCCTTCCGGAGGCAAGCGTCGTCGAGGAAGTGCGTAAAGAGCTCGCTCGCATGCAGCGACGCTATGACTTCATCATCATAGCGGCTCCCACGAGCTACGTTCAGAGGAGTGCCGGCAGCGTCATCCCGGCTCCGGACGTGATCCTCTGCGCGCGAATCGCCCACACCACAGTCGGAGTCCTCAAGACATCTGTGGACAATCTTCGCGGAGCCGATATGCGCGTTCACGGGCTTGTGCTATGGGATGCGGAGATGCCGCAGCTCGAGACGCGCGAGGAAATGCTCGGTGCGACACGACAGTCGGAGACGTTTCAGCCGGAGCTCGCGACCGCGCGGTAACCCGGAATGGCAGAAACAATTCCTGATCTGAGAAACGTCCCGAAAGCTCGCGCCTACGGCGAGTTGAAGGGACACAGCGATGCCATTCTCGAGGGCGTCGACGACAATGTCGCGGCGATGGCCACTATCGCGACTCTGGTGCATCACGCATTCGGCCATCTGTGGACGGGTTTCTACCGTGTCGTGGTCCCGGGAAAGCTGCTCCGAGTTGGGCCGTATCAGGGAAGCCTCGGCTGCCTGGATATCGCGTTTGGCCGTGGTGTGTGCGGGACAGCCGCGGCTGAAAAGAGAACTGTAATCGTGCCGGATGTCGAAAAATTTCCCGGCCACATCACCTGTGATGCGCGATCCCGGTCCGAGATTGTCGTTCCCGTTCTCGATCGACAGGGTGATCTAATAGCAGTTTTCGACGTAGATTCTGAACGAGTTGATGCGTTCAGAGCAGAAGATCAGCAGGGGCTCGAACGACTCGTATCCTGGTTCGCGGCAACGAAGCAATGACAGTTACCGGCTACTCCGACAAGATCAATCACGCACTCGCATTTGCGGCCAAGCATCACGACCGCCAGGTGCGAAAGGGAACCAAGCTTCCCTACCTCACGCACCCCGCGAACGTGGCGGTGATTCTCACCCGTTACGCCTGCGACAACGATACGGTCGTCTCGGGAATCCTGCACGATGTGATCGAGGACTGCGTTAGAGAGGGTTATACGCGGGAGATGCTCGAGCAGCGAATCGGCGACAAATTCGGAGCGAAGGTCCTGGACACTGTCCTGGCCGTTACCTACCGCAAGCAAGACGACGACGGAGTGGAGCTCTCTGGCGATGACCGCAAGGCAGACTATCTCGAGCGGCTGTCCGGAGCGAGTGAAGAAGCGCGCTGGGTCTCCGCCGCCGACAAGATTCACAACGCGTCGTCGATTATTTCGGATTTGCGGAGAACAGTAGATAACGAGACGATCTGGAGCCGTTTTGGCGGGGGCAGAGCTGGAACAGGCCGCTGGTATCGGCAGGTCTACGAAAGACTTCGTGAGCTAGGATTCAATGCTCCGATCATGGAGGAGCTTGATAACGTTTCCGGCGAGCTCCAAAACCTCGCCGGCTGAAAGCAAGCGCTAGCTGAGCGTAGCCACAGCCCCCGCACCGTAGGTCTTCTCGACGTATTCCTCGAGTATCCTCAAAAACTCCGGAACGATCGCGTTGCCTTTGAGGGTGACCATCAGCTTGCCGTCGACGTACACCGGCGCCCTCGGCTCCTCGGAAGTTCCGGGGAGTGAGATGCCGATATTCGCGTGCTTCGATTCTCCCGGCCCGTTAACGATGCAGCCCATCACTGCGACCTTCATTTCTATTACGCCGGGATACCGCTCGCGCCACGCTGGCATTTGGTCCCGCAAGTAGGTCTGGATGTCTTCCGCCATGTGCTGGAAGAAGGTCGACGTAGTGCGGCCGCACCCTGGACACGCGGTAACCTGCGGATTGAAGCTCTGTAGCTCGAGTGACTGAAGTATCTGTTGGGCGACATTGACCTCTTCGGTCCGATCCCCGCCGGGGCGAGGTGTAAGGGACACGCGAATCGTGTCTCCAATACCCTCCGATAGCAGGATCGACAATGCCGCCGTGCTGGCGATGATCCCCTTCGAGCCGAGTCCTGCCTCGGTGAGACCGAGATGCAGTGGGTAGTCGCATCGTGCCGCAAGCTGCCGGTAGACTTCCAGGAGATCCTGAACGCCCGACACTTTCGCCGAAATGATGATGCGGTCATGGCCGAGTCCCATCTCTTCGGCGATGAATGCCGAGCGCAGCGCGCTCTGAATCATGGCCTCAATGTAGACTTCTTTCGCGTCACGCGGCTCGGCGCTGCCCGCATTGTCGTCCATCAGCGTCGTGAGAAGATCCTGATCGAGCGAGCCCCAGTTCACACCGATCCTGACCGGCTTTTCATTGTCGAGCGCGATCTGGATGATCGTTCGGAAATTCTCGTCGCGGCGCTTTCCACCTACATTGCCCGGGTTGATTCGGTATTTGGCGAGTATCTTTGCTGCCGCGGGGTACTTCGCAAGCAGCAAGTGACCGTTGTAGTGGAAATCCCCGATGATTGGAACCGAAACGCCCATGTCAGCGAGCCTGCTCGCGATCTCGGGCAGCGCTTGGGCAGCCTCGTCGTTGTTAACAGTCACACGGACCAGGCGGCTCCCCGCGCGCGCCAGCTCCGCCACCTGGAGTGCCGTACCGAAGGCGTCGCCCGTGTCGGTATTTGTCATGGACTGCACGACGATAGGATGGGCCGACCCAACGGGTACGCCACCTACGATGGCAGTCGCGGTCTTTCTGCGCGCGATAGTGGTCAACGGTTCTTGCGTGTGTTGAATTTGAAAGCTAATTCCCTCTCGCGAGCGTTGCATAAAGCTGCGCGCGCATCTCTTCTACGGAGCTTGGATGGCTGATACCCCGGAAACCACGGAGACCGAGGAGGCCCCGGAGACCCCGACTGCCCCCACCCTCGTAAGAAAGGTGCGAAACAAGGCTCTGATTGCGCTGCTCATCCTTCTTCTCGTTCCCGTGGTCGTCGGCGCGCTCTGGATCTGGACAGCGCTCGGCTACACCTATGCGATGGGCGAACGTGCCGGCTACATCCAGAAGATTTCCAAGAAGGGGTGGCTCTGTAAGACCTGGGAAGGCGAGCTGGCTATGGCAAACCTGCCTGGGACGATGCCTCAAATCTTCACTTTTACCGTCCGGAGCGACTCCGTCGCGCATGTGATCGAGCAAAATGCCGGCAAACAAGTGTCGCTGACCTATGAGCAACACCGGGGCGTGCCGACTTCATGTTTTGGTGAAACCGAGTATTTCGTAACAGGGGTACACAGGACAGGGCTCTGAGGTGGCGTGGGACAGGCTCTGAATTCTCTATTGTCTGCTCAGCCGGTCCTTGCTATTTTTCCGCCAAGTCGAGCCATGACAGGGGTGAAAGCTCTTGCCACGCGCTCAAGTCCAATGCGGGGTTATAGAGACCCGCGTATCAGATTGTCGAGGGTCGGGCGTGTTTCAGCTCCCCAAGACACAATTTTCCAGGAGTAGGGAATGCGTACGACCGGCAAAGTGAAGTGGTTCAATGACGCGAAGGGCTTTGGATTCATCACACCTGACAACGGGCAGAAGGATTGCTTCGTTCACTACAGCGCAATCTCTGGCTCGGGCTTCAAGTCCCTTGCGGAAGGTGATGCTGTGGAGTTCGACATTGTCGAAGGTCAGAAGGGTCCAGCTGCCGAGAACGTGACGAAGGCTTCTTAAGCCGCGTCCGCTTCACTGGCACAATCTGGCGGGGCGTCTCAGTCGAGGCGCCCCGTTTTGGTTTTCGGGGGACGACCGCGTTTTGGAGCCGGCGCGATCTCGACAGCGTTCTCCAGGCGTTCGAGCAGGTCGCCTCTGACTTTCTCCAGATTCAACTGGAGAGTTAATCCCTCGGGAGTCGTGTACTGGCCACCGCTGCTGGCCAGCTTTCCCGCTATTTCGATCGCGCCTGCCAGCGGGATTCCAAGGTCGTTGATGAGCAAGGTGGCAATCGACAAGGTCTGCAGTCCATCGATAGAGATGCGACGGGCTACGCCTTGTCTCTTCTGCTGGACCCCCGAAACCCTGATGTGGGAAAGTGTATTGTCGAGCCACTTTACTGGCCGACTCAACGTAAGTGCAGCTGTGGCAATGGTGTAGGCGCGTGCCATTAAATATCCTAATTGAAAAGGATATTTAATGCAAACACGATGCCCGCTTACCGTGAATGTCTACATCATTATATTGCCGCTCTCTCTGTCTCTCTCGATCCTTGCCGCTTACAACAACCTTCCGAAACAGTATGAAGCAGCTCCTTCGAGTCCTACCCTTCTTGCTTGTCGCTTCGTCGGCAGCATTCGGGCAAAAGGGATACGCGGTTGCTCTGGGCGGCGGAGTCGCCATCCCGGTGGGCAAGCTTGCAGATGCTCAGAACACGGGTTCGAGCGCTATGGTAGCGCTCGCCCTCGGAGCAGCGGAATCACCGATAGGGGTTCGGCTTGATGCGATCTACAATAACCTTGTGCGTGGTGCCGATGTGGTTCCGGCACCAGGAAGCCGCGTGAGCACTTCGAACTTTCGCGTGATGGGGGTGCTCGCAAACCTGGTTTTTGCGTTTCCAGGAACGAGTGGGAAGCCCTACATATTCGCGGGCGGAGGGCTCTACAACTCAAAAGTGGAACCCAACGCAAAATCGCAGAACAATTTCGGCTTCAACGCTGGAGCAGGAGCCACGTTTGGCTTTGGCCCTTTCGCGACATTCCTGGAATCCCGATATCACACCATTTCACGAAACGCCGCCAAGGGTGGCGTGTTTCAATTCGTCCCGATCACTTTCGGCTTGATGTTCTAAGAGGCTGTGGAGGACAAGAAGAAAGGGGGCGCATTCATCATGCGCCCCCTTTCTTCTATTCCGGACGATGCGTTACACCGCGCGAAGAACCAACTCGTTGCCGCGCGCCGCATCTGCCACGGGCCGGAGCGCTTCCTTCGCGGAGCGGAGTTGCGCGTTGACAGCATTCGGGCCTGTGCCGCCGGGAACGTCGCGACGCGCCACGGAGCGCGCGGGCTCGAGCCAATCGAAAACGTCGTCGCCGAACAGTGAATGCGCAGCCTTGAATGACGTGATGGGCAATGCGTCCAGCTCACAGTCCTCACGCTCGCTCTCGCGGATCAGCGACCCAATCGCGGTATGAGCTTCGCGAAAAGTGGCTCCCTTCTCTACCAGATAGTCGGCGAGATCGGTCGCCATCATGCTGCTCGAGAGAGCGGCACGCATTCGCCTGTTGTTGAAGCGAATCTCCTGGAGTGCGCCTGCCACAGCCGGGAGAACGAGTAGAATCGTGTCAACGGCGTCGAACAACACGCGCTTGTCGTCCTGCAGATCCTTGTTGTAGCCACTGGGCAATCCCTTGAGCGTCGTCAGTAGTGTCGTCAGATCTCCGATGGCACGGGCGCCAGATCCGCGCGCGAGTTCGAGCGCATCGGGATTGCGCTTTTGCGGCATCATGCTCGAGCCCGTCGTGAACGCATCACCGAACTGAACGAATCCGAACTCGCTCGAGCCGTAAATGATCAGATCCTCGGCGAGTCGCGAGAGATGCGTTGCCGTCATCGCCACGGTGAACAGCAACTCCGCCACAAAATCTCTGTCGCCAACGGCGTCGATGCTGTTCTGCGATACGGAGCTGAAGCCGAGGCTACCCTGGAGAAGAACTCGCGAGATTGGGAACGCGCATCCAGCAATCGCCCCCGAGCCGAGTGGAAGCACCGCCGCGGCACGTGAGGCCGAAACAATCCGCGCGCGATCGCGCTCCAGCGGCCAGAAGTGCGACAGCATCCAGTGCGCCGCGGACACGGGTTGGGCGCGCTGGAGATGAGTGTACGCCGGCATCAATACGTCGCCGAGCGTCGCGGCGTGGTCGAACATTACCTGCTGAAGCGCGCGGACGGCGACATCGAGCTTCGTGCACACGTCCATCGACCAGAGGCGGGTCGCGGTAGCGACCTGGTCGTTCCGGCTGCGACCAGTATGGAGCTTCGAGGCTACGTCGCCGATTTCGTCGTGAAGCATCCGGTCGATGAGAGTGTGCACGTCTTCATCGGACGGAAGCGATTGCGCACCAGCCGCCAGCTTCTGGCCGACCAGAGCGAGGCCGCGCTCGATTTTCTTGCTCTCCTCGAGTGTCAGGACTCCCGCTCCCCAGAGAGCCACCGCCCAGGTCTGAGATAGATTGATATCGAACGGCCAAAGGCGATAATCGGTACCGATTGAGCGGTTGAGCGCCTCCAGGGCGGCCGCGGTGGGGGTCGAGAAGCGTCCTCCCCACAGTTTGTGCGTTGTGTGATCCGACATTGCGGTCTCCTTAGCCGGTCAGGCCATGGCCAGAGCTGCCGCGGGCTCCTTTGCCTTAGTCTCGCCTTTGCGCTTTTCAGCCGCTGCCATTTCCCGATCGCGGATGGCGCGAACACGCGCCGATAGTCCGTAGAGCCGTATAAAGCCAGCGGCATCGCTCTGCTCGTAGACGTCGTCTTCGCCGAAAGTGACGAAGCGCTCGTCGTAGAGAGCGTAGTCACTCTCACGGCCGATCACCGATGCGGATCCCTTGAAGAGTTTGAGTGTCACGGACCCGGTGACGCGCTCCTGGGTCACGTTCACGAAAGCGTCGTACGCCTCGCGCTCGGTTGTCCACCACCGGCCTTCGTACACGAGGTCCGCGTAGCGAGGAGCGATATTGTCTTTGGCGGCCAGCGTGCGGCGGTCGAGGACCAGCTGCTCCAGCTCGCTGTGAGCTGAGTAGAGCAGGGTACCGCCCGGGGTTTCATAGACACCACGCGACTTCATCCCGACGAGACGATCCTCGACGAGATCGATTCGTCCGACGCCGTGTCGTCCACCAATCGTATTGAGGGCAACGAGCAGATCCACCGCATCGAGCTCCGCCCCATTGACCGAGATAGGAGTGCCATTGAGGAACCCGATCGTGACTTCCTCGGGCTCGTTGGGAGCGTTCTCCGGAGCGGTCGTCAGCATGAAGAGGTCAGCCGGCGGTGCGGCGGCAGGCTGTTCGAGGATACCGCCTTCGTGGGAGATGTGCCAGATATTCCGGTCGCGGGAATAGATCTTATCCCTAGTCGCCGCGACGGGAATCTTGCGCGACTCGGCGTAGGCAATCGCATCCTCGCGGCTGCGAATGTCCCACTCACGCCAGGGCGCGATGATCGGGAGATCCGGTGCAAAGGCAGCGTAGGTCAACTCGAAGCGAACCTGGTCGTTCCCCTTGCCGGTACAGCCATGGGCAAGCGCGTCGGCGCCGACCTGGCGCGCGATCTCGACTTGCCGGCGCGCGATGAGGGGACGCCCCATCGAGGTGCCGAGGAGGTACTTACGACCGTAAACGGCGCCGGCGCGGAGGGTGGGCCACACGAACTTTTCCACGAATTCCTGGCGCAGATCTTCGACATAGCACTCGTCGGCACCGGATGCGATCGCTTTCGCCCGCACACCTTCCAGCTCGTTTCCCTGGCCAATATCCGCGGCGATGCAAATGACGCGGGCGTCGTAGCGTTCCTTGAGCCAGGGGACGATGATGGATGTGTCGAGCCCACCGGAGTAGGCTAGGGCAATTGTACGGATCACGGCCGCCTCAATAAGTATTCAGTATGACTGAATATTTAATCGGTCAGGCGGGGCCCGTCAATACTCTATCCGGGCTCTCCGGCAAGGGCTTTGAGGCGCCGGAGGACACGGTCCCGGGCGGCGACGGAGCGGCAGATAATCAGAATCGTATCATCGCCGCCGACCGTGCCAAGGACATCTGACCATCCCTCGCCGTCGAGAGCAGCCGCAATGGGCTGAGCTCCACCAGGAACGGTGCGCAGAACCAGCATCTCTCCAACACCGTCGATGCGTAGGTAAAGCTGCGGCAGCAGGGTATCGAGCGCGGCCCGGCTTTCCTCTATGCTGCCGTCGGTAATTGCGTACCGCGCGCCTTCCGGAGTCGGGACCCGGGCAAGCCGCAATTCCCGGAGGTCGCGGGAGAGTGTTGCCTGGGTTACATCCCACCCGCGCTGGAGCAACATTTTCCGGAGATCTTCCTGACTGCTGACGACTCGGGAGTCTACGATCTCGAGGATTGTGTCGTGTCGTTCGCGCTTGTTGGCCACGCAGGTGAGTTTAGCACCGCGGAATGGATTGCGCGAGCGGGCGAGCCGGATCATTGACGAGCAACGAGTGTAATGTTATGCATTCTTTATGCATAAAGTTCCGGTTGGAGTCCTTGGTGCGAGCGGATATGCGGGCCGGGAGCTGTGCGGGCTGATCGCGCGGCACCCGAGGCTCGAGCTTGCCTTTGCGTCTGCCAACGAACAGCGGGGACAACGCGCCCGCATTGGAGCGACAGAAGTCACCTATGTCGCAACAGAGGATGCGCCCTTGAGCACCGCGGAAGTCGTCTTCACGGCGCTCCCGCATGGTGCATCCGCCAAGTGGGTTGGAAATGCGCGGGCGACCGGAGCGCGCGTCGTAGATCTCTCTTCAGATTTCAGGCCTGGGGTTGCGTCGGGAATCAATCAACCCGAAGCGCCGTACGGCCTTACTGAACTGATGCGCGCGAAGATTCCGGGGGCAGATATCGTCGCAAACCCCGGTTGCTACCCGACTGCTATTCTCCTGGCGATCGCGCCGTTGCTCAAGGAAGGCTGGGTTGTGCCGGGCGCTACCATAAACGTATCGGCCGCCAGCGGCGTTACCGGCGCCGGCTATTCCGCTCGCCCCGATCTGCAATTCGCCGAGGTGACAGAAGACTTTCGCGCTTACTCAGTGGGGAATGAGCACAGGCACATAGCCGAGATGCAGGCGGTTGCGAAGGAACTGGGCGGCAGTGACAACGACATACTGTTCACGCCCCATCTGCTTCCGGTCGCTCGCGGAATTCTCGCGACGATCACAGTGCCGGTGAACGAGTTCACAGAAGATCCATCCGCGCTTTGGCGTGATTGTTATCGCGGGGAACCCTTCATCGAAATCGCAGACCAACCGCCGTCGCTGCGCGATGTCGTGCGACGGAATGTCGTGCGCGTGAGCATTGCCAAGGCAGCCAACGTGCGCCAACCCACGCTAGTCATCATTTCGGCGATCGACAATCTGGTAAAAGGGGCCGCGGGACAAGCGTTGCAAAACGCCAACATTCTGCTTGGCCTAAGTGAGCAGGCGGGGTTGCCGGCATGATGCGAGTCGTGAAAATCGGAGGACGCGCGCAGGCTGATCCGCGTCTGGCGGATACGCTACGCGCGGCCTGGGATGCTGGTCGGGGACAGCTTTGCGTCGTTCACGGCGGCGGCGACGAGGTATCCGCAATGCAACGCGCGATGGGAAGGGAAGCGGCGTTTATTGGCGGACGGCGTGTCACATCTGAAGGGGATCTCGAGCTTCTGCGCATGGTGCTTTCAGGACTCGTCAACAAACGACTCGTGAATGCCCTGGTTGCCGCCGGTCTGCCGGCGGTAGGCATATCGGGAGAGGACGGTGCACTTATCGGTGCGGCAGTGATCGACGCGGAGTCTCTCGGATTCGCGGGTGAACCAGTCACCGTGAAGGCCGATCTGCTTCGCACTCTACTCAACGCCGGTTATTTGCCGGTGATTTCGCCGGTCGCGTACAATACGACCGGCCCGACTGGCGGCCCTCTCAACGTAAATGGCGACGATGCCGCCGCGGCCATTGCCGCGGCGCTCGATGCCGGTGAGCTGCTCCTGATCGCCGACGTCCAAGGCGTTCTCGATGGTGAAGGCGAAATCGTCTCGAGTCTGAACACCGAGACCGCCCATGAGCTGGCTGCAAGCGGTGTTGCGGTCGGCGGAATGGCGGCCAAGCTTGAATCAGCCAAAGCCGCCCTCATCGCCGGAGTCCCCCGCGTAAGAATCTGCGATCTGGCTGGCCTCGGCGATGCCGAGCGCGGCACTACAATTACCCAATCTCAGAGCGTTGTCCTATGACCGCCGTTACTCTGCCAATCGAAGAGGAAGTCGTGACCATTCCTTCCGTAGATGCATCCGCGCTGCTTCCGACCTACAAACGCGCACCGATGCAGCTGGTAAGGGGCGAAGGCGTAGAGCTCATCGACTCCGAGGGCAAACGGTATCTCGATTTTGCCAGCGGGATAGCCGTGAACGCGCTTGGCTATGGCGATGCGGGGGTAGCGCGGGTGATCGGCGAGGCGCTGAGCGCAGGCCTGATCCACACATCGAACCTCTATCGAACCGCGGCTGGTGAGCAGCTAGCGGCCAAACTGGTCGAGCGCTCCTTCGCCTCGCAGGTGTTTTTCTGCAACTCCGGGGCGGAGGCGAACGAAGGCGCGTTCAAGTTCGCGAGGCGATGGGCACGGAAGATCGGCACCGACTCGAAGGTCGAGATCATCGCGTTACGCGGAAGCTTTCACGGCAGGCTCTTCGCGTCACTCGCTGCGACAGATCGTCCGTCGTATCGCGCGCCATTCCGCCCACTCGCGGGCGGGGTCTCGATCTGCGAGCGCGACCTGCGTGATCTCGATACAGCCCTCGATGGGGAAACTGTTGCCGCGCTGATCGTCGAGCCGATCCAGGGCGAAGGCGGAGTGCGGGTACTGGATTCCGATTTTCTCCGCCGCCTTCGTGCCATGACGGCCGAGCGTGAAATAGCTCTCATATTCGACGAGATTCAGTGCGGGCTCGGGCGCACCGGACACTTCTTCGCGTACGAAAGCGTGGGAGTCGTACCGGACATGCTGACGCTGGCCAAGCCTTTGGCGGGCGGGTTGCCGATGGGCGCGGTTCTCGTGTCAGAGGAAATCGGAGCGGCGATCCAGCCGGGAGATCACGGAACGACTTTTGGCGGCGGACCTCTCCTGGCCGCCGTTGCCGATTATGTCATCGACCGGCTTTCTGATCCATCTCTGCTCCGGTCCGTGCGTGAAAACGGCGCCTGGTTGGGGGAGCAGCTTGACGCACTCGCTCGGCGCTCCGGAAAGGTGCGGGCAATTCGCGGGACCGGCTACATCTGGGGTCTCGATGTGGTCGAATCTGCCAACGAGATCGTGAAGCGCGGGTGGGACGAAGGATTGCTCGCTCTCACAGCTGGAGAGCACACCCTCCGGATACTTCCGCCGCTCGTGATGGATCGAAACGACTTGATGCGGGGCGTGCAGATACTCGAGAAAATCATCGGCCGGTAGCGGAAACCGGAGTCGCCAATCACGGCGTCTCCGGTTAAGATTGCGGGGACTTTTCCGCAGAGATGTATGGCTTCGACGAGATTCTCATTCGTCCCGCTCGTCCCGCTCGTCCCGCTCGTCCCGCTCGTCCCGCTCGTTGCGTCGTTAGTCGCGATAGGCTGCGCGCCGGTGCCGTCCAACAACGGCCCATCGTCATCGTCGTTAAGCGCGTCCGACACAATCGACGCGCGGCGCATCTTCGAAGAGAACATAGACGCGATACACAAACGTGACCGCGCGCGGTATCTCGCCACGTATCTTCACACGAATACGCTGGGGCGCAACGGACCGGCTGGTTTGGAGCTAGGATACGAGAGTTGGAGTGCACGCCGCGATTCGACCTGGCCCGACACTCTCGTCGCCCGGAATCTGCGCGTGTTGCCGATTGCATCGGGAGTCGTGTACGGGACCTACTGCTACACCGTGACGCAGAAGGACACGACATCGAGCGGTGTCTCCGAGCGGATCTTCGTGAAGACTCCCGAAGGCTGGAGAATCGCCGTCACGACGGCATTTGGACTTCCCGCGGGCACGCCCGCGCAATGCAAGTAGGAGAGTCCCCAGCGAAAGTGCTGACTCCCAAGTAAGAAGATTGAGATTCGCGCAGGTGCCGATCATTTTCTACGGGAATACCATCAAGCCTGGGCGTTACCCGGAATTTGCAAGGGTGGTAGACATGGCCCCGACTCTGGCGGCGATCGTGCATGCCACACCGCAGGAAAAACTGGACGGTCATATACTTCAGAATGCGATCCGGTAGGGTCTCCCTGCATTCCGTCTGGAAGGCTTTCGACGAGGCCGAGTTTGGAACGAAGAACATTCTGAATCTTCGGGAATCGCTGCCAAGCGCCGCGGACGCGCGCTATCGTGCCGAAGCATGGTTGCGCGAGCGCCAGGTCAGCCGGTCGAGCGAGGTTCTGCTGATAACCGGACGCGGCAACCAGAGTCCCGGCGGAGTCTCCGTCGTGCGCGCGGCAATCGTCGCCCTCTTGCCCGCGCTGCGAAGGCGTGGTGTCGTAACTGAATGGCGTGAGCATACACCGGGCTCCTTCGTCGTGAAGCTGGGATTGATCTCGGCTCTTCTCGATGCCCCGAAGCGAAAGAAGGACCGCGCATTGGTGGCAACGCCGGCCGACCCGCGATCGTTGGCGGAACTTGAAAGTTCGACCCTTTCGCTCCTGCGCCGCCTGGCCGTTCGCTCTCTGGAGTCGCTCGGAGTGCAGCGCCCAGAGAATTTCGTGGAAGCGGAGATGTTGTCGAAGTTCAATTCACTCGCCGGGGGCGTCCCTCCGGGGGTGGAGGGCGAAGCAAGACTTCGCGCGGCCATCTCCGCTGCACTCGACCAGCTGGACGATTAGAATTGCTCCTTCAACGGCACTGAGCCCTTACCCAGGAATCGGCAGGGAATGAACAAACAACTCGCGCTCTTCGTGGCACTCGTGTTCGCACTTCCCCTCCGCGCGCAGACGACTCCCGGATACTCGCCCCAATCGGCAGCCGCCGAACACGCCGCGGAAGCTGACGTCATCACACGACCATCGCCGACCAGCGCGTCTGCGCACTCGAAGTTTCTTTCGCTCCAGCCGCACATGGCTGGAACACCGGCGCAGGCACGAACGCGCGACTATGTGGTGAGCCAGATGAAATCCTGGGGTCTGGAGACTGAAGTACGTTCATACAGCATTTGGATGCCCCACCCGGTAAGCACGCGTGTATGGCGAATTGCTCCTGACCCGATCGAGCTGAATCTGCAGGAAGGTCCAATTCCCGAGGACACGACATCTGTCGCATTTCCGCAGGTGCTGGCCTTCAACGGGTATGGGGCAGCCGGTGATGTGCGTGGGGAAGTGGTCTACGTGAACTACGGGCTGATCGAGGACTACGCGCAACTAGACTCGATGGGCGTCTCGGTGAAGGGAAAAATTGCGATCGCCCGCTATGGCAGATCGTATCGCGGCATCAAGGCTCGTGAGGCCGAGAGGCATGGAGCGGTCGGACTGATGATCTACAGCGATCCTGCCGACGATGGCTACGTGCGCGGAGATGTATACCCGGCCGGTCCGATGAGGCCGTCGCAAGGAATCCAGCGCGGAAGCGTCATGAACCCGAATGGCGATCCGAGCACGCCGGGATATCCCAGCAAGGCCAACGCAAAGCGGATCCCTCTGTCGCAGATGGACGTGCCTCACATTCCAGTGCTGCCCATCTCTTACGGAAACGCCGCCGAGCTTCTTCGAGGGCTAATGGGCAATTCAATCCCGCAGCCGTGGCAGGGAGGCCTGGCTTTCCGATACCATGTCGGGCCGGGTCCGGTGCAAGCCCGGATGGCGGTGACGACAGACGCCACGACGAATCCTTACAAGCAAATATGGGACACATTCGGGATCGTGCGTGGAAGCGAATTCCCGGATGAAATCGTGATGATCGGCGGGCATCGCGATGCATGGGGACCGGGTGCCGCGGACAACGTGAGCGGTACCGTGAGCGTGCTGGAAGCGGCGCGCGCAATCGCGGAGCAGGTGAAGGTGGGGAAGCGACCGAAGCGGACAATTGTGTTCG